>NZ_BACZ01000181.1 GCF_000333375.1 Curtobacterium sp. B18 | reverse complement strand
GTCATGCTGAGCACGTCGAGGGCGCTGTCGAGCTGCTCCTCGGTGACCTCGCCCCGCTCGACGTGACCGAGGGCGATCACGGCCTCACGCACCGTGATGCCCTCGCGCACGGCGTACTTGGCGACCTTGGCGGCTGCCTCGTACCCGATCACGCGGTTGAGCGGCGTCACGATCGACGGCGAGGACTCGGCGAACGCGCGGGCACGGTCGAGGTTCGCCTCGAGCCCGTCGATGGTCTTGTCGGCGAGCACCCGCGAGCTGTTCGCGAGCAGACGGATCGACTCGAGCAACGCGGTGCCCATCACCGGGATCGCAACGTTCAGCTCGAACGCGCCGGACGCACCCGCCCAGGCGATCGTGGCGTCGTTGCCGATGACGCGGGCGGCGACCATGAGAGTGGCCTCGGGGATGACCGGGTTGACCTTGCCGGGCATGATCGACGAGCCCGGCTGCAGGTCGGGGATGTGCAGCTCGCCCAGGCCGGTGTTCGGCCCGGAGCCCATCCAGCGCAGGTCGTTGTTGATCTTCGTCAGGCTGACCGCGAGGACCTTGAGGGCACCCGAGGCCTCGACGAGGGCGTCACGCGCACCCTGGGCCTCGAAGTGGTCGAGCGCCTCGGTGATCGGCAGGCCGGTGTCAGTCGCGAGCTGGGCGATGACGCGCTGCGGGAAGCCCTTCGGCGTGTTGATCCCGGTGCCGACCGCCGTGCCACCGAGGGGGACCTCGGCGACGCGGGGAAGCGTCGCCTCGACCCGCTCGATGCCCAGACGGACCTGGCGTGCGTAGCCGCCGAACTCCTGCCCGAGGGTGACGGGCGTCGCGTCCATGAGGTGCGTCCGACCGGACTTCACCGCGTCGGCCCACAGCGTCGCCTTGGCCTCGAGCGACTCGGCGAGGTGCTCGAGCGCCGGCACGAGGGTGCGGATGAGGGCCTCGGTCACCGCCACGTGCACCGACGTGGGGAAGACGTCGTTCGAGGACTGCGAGGCGTTCACGTGGTCGTTCGGGTGCACGGCGGTGCCCGCGATGTCCGACGCGAGCGTCGCGAGGACCTCGTTCATGTTCATGTTCGACGAGGTCCCGCTGCCGGTCTGGTAGACGTCGACCGGGAACTGGTCGTGGTGCGCCCCGCCGATGATCGCGTCCGCCGCCTGCGCGACGGCGTCGGCCAGCGCGGGGTCGACGATGCCGAGCTCCCCGTTGACGATCGCGGGGCGCGCTTGATCCGGGCGAGGGCGACGATCTGCGCCGACTCGAGTCCGCTCCCCGAGATCGGGAAGTTCTCCACCGCGCGCTGCGTCTGCGCCCGGTAGAGCGCGGACACCGGCACCCGGACCTCGCCCATGGTGTCGTGCTCGATGCGGTACTCGCCGGAGCTGTCGGTCACGGTGGTCGGGGTGGTGTCGGTCACGTCGTCGTGGTCCTTCCTGGGGTGCTCGCCGGCCGCGGTCGCGCCGGCTGGTGGGTGTCCCGAGGGTGTCCGGGACGGTTCGTCGTGGCGGCGGGTCAGGCCTGGCCCACGACGGTGTCGATGGCGACCTCGCCCGTGGTGAGGTCGTAGGTCGCGCCGACGACGGCCAATCTACCCTCGGCGATCGCGTCGGAGACGGCACCGGACCGCTCGATCACCTGGCGCAGCGTGGCCTCGAGGTGGGCGGCGCCGACCGACTCCTGCGGGACGTCGGCGTCGGTGCTGCGGACACGCTCGACGCTCGGGGCGATGGCGTCGACCAGCGCCTGCAGGTGCGGTGCAGGCACGGGCTCGCCGGAGCGGGCGGCGGCGACCGCACCGCACTTGGTGTGCCGGAGCACGACCACGAGCGGGGTGCCGAGCGCGACGACGGCGAACTCGATCGACCCGAGCACGACGTCGTCGACGATCTGCCCGGCGTTGCGGATCGCGAAGAGGTCACCGATGCCGGCGTCGAAGACGTGCTCGAACGGCACGCGCGAGTCGGAGCAGCCGAGCACGGTGGCGAAGGGCGCCTGCGACCCGGCGAGTTCCGAGCGGCGGTCCGGGTCGATCCGGCCGGTGCGGCGCTTGTCGGCGGCGAAGCGGGCGTTGCCCTCGACGAGGAGTCGGAGGGCGTCGGACGGGGTGGCGGCGGCGCGGTCGGGCATGGGGGTCCTCGGGGCTTCGGGTCGGTGGTCGTGCTGGGGGTCGGGCTGGGGCTGGTGCTCGCGCTGGGGCTGGGGCTGGTGGTCGTGCTGGTGCTCGCGCTGGTGCGGAGGGGTCAGTTCGCGAACTGCTTCGCGACGGCGGTGGCGACGGTCCGGAAGGCGGCGTCGTCGGCGGTGCCGGCCAGGACCACGGTGCCCTGGTCGAACCGCGCCACGAGCGAGTACGCCTGGTTGCCGGCGTCGTCCCCCTCGGACCGGCGGTCGTACACGGTCCACTTCGTGCCGGCGATCGTGCGGGAGCCGGTGGCAGCGTGCTGGTCGAGCTGGTTCGACACCCACGTCGCGTTCGCGTCGATGCCCTGCTGCAGGCCGATGTACTGCTTGTCCGGCGTGATCAGGCCGACGGTCCAGACGCTCACGCCGTCGGAGGTCTTGTCCTGGTAGTCGGCGCGGTTCGACGAGAAGCCGTCCGGCAGCGCCGGAGCCGCCAGCGTGACACCGGGCACCTGCGCCTGGGACGCGACCTGCCGGTAGTCGACCGTGCGGTCGCCGATCGTGGTGTCCGGCCGGACGACCACGGCGACGAGGAACAGGACGATCCCGAGCGAGGCGATCAGCGCGATGACGAGGTTGAACGCCGTCTGGTGCTGCCGTCGTGCGGTGCGTGCGGCGTCCTTTCGCGCCCAGGTCTCTTCCGGGGTCTCGGCGCGGCCCAGCTCGGCGACGATCGGGCGGCCGTCGGCGTCGGTCATCGCGCTGCGCCGTCCTCGGACTCGGACGCGGCACGGGCGGCGTCGAGCCGCGCGCGTGCGCCGACGAGCCACTCTTCGCACCGGGCGGCGAGCGACTCGCCCCGTTCCCACAGCGACAGCGAGCGTTCGAGCGTGGCCGACCCCTGTTCGAGCTCGGCGACGACGCGCACGAGTTCGTCGCGCGCCGCTTCGTAGCTCAGCGACCGGACGTCGGGCTGCTCGGGTTCCTGCTGGGATGACACCCCTCGATCCTACCGAGCGCCCACCGACGTGTGCCCCGCACGGGCAGACCGGTGGAGAACCCGCAGCCGCTCAGACGCCGTCCGGCCCAGGCCCGTCCGGCTCGAGCGTCCCGGTGGCCGTCCCGGCGCCGAGCGTCACGTGCACGGGCGTCGCCCCGGACAGGTCCTCGGCGCCACGCACGACCCCGCCGTCCGCCGTCTGGACGATGGCGTAGCCGCGGCGCAGGGTGTCCCGCGGGAAGCACGCGCTCGTCGGGCTCACGAAGGTGGCAGCCCTCGAGTACACGGCGCACGGTGTCCGCACGAACGCGGTCGGCCCCGGCTTCATCGACACCCCGCTCGTGCGCGCGTCGCTCTCGCCGGAGGAGCTCAGCGCCCTCGAGGCCGGGCACGCCGCGAAGCGACTC
>NZ_BACZ01000182.1:2224-3503 GCF_000333375.1 Curtobacterium sp. B18 | reverse complement strand
GACGAGCTGCGGATCGAGCACGAGCGGCTCGACTTCCCGATCGCGATCGGCGACGGCGGCTCGTTCCGGGTCGAGCTGAACCACTCGAACCAGTCCGTCCTCCCGTCCGGGCTGCAGCTCGGCGACAACGACTCGCGGATCCTCGCGGTCGCGTCGAACCTCAAGAACGACGGCCTCGACGTGGTCGTCGTGTCGAAGGACCTGCCGCTGCGCGTCAAGGCCTCGTCGATCGGCATGGCGGCGGAGGAGTACCGTGCCGAGCTCGCGATCGACTCCGGCTACACCGGCATCGCCGACCTGCAGGTCTCCGGCGAGCAGATGTCCGACCTGTACGAGAACGAGGAGATCCGGTCGTCCCAGCTGGACGGCGTCCCGGTCAACACCGGTGTCGTGATCCACTCCGAGCGCGGCTCGGCCCTCGGCCGGGTGCACACCGCCGGCGCGGTGGCGCTGGTGCGCGGCGACCGCGAGGTCTTCGGACTCCGCGGCCGCTCGGCCGAACAGCGGCTCGCGATCGACGCCTTGCTCGACCCGGAGATCGGCATCGTGTCCCTCGGCGGCAGCGCCGGGACGGGCAAGTCGGCGCTCGCGCTCTGCGCCGGCCTCGAGGCGGTCCTCGAACGCCAGCAGCACAAGAAGATCATGGTGTTCCGGCCGCTCTACGCGGTGGGCGGCCAGGAGCTCGGGTACCTGCCGGGCGACGCGGCCGAGAAGATGAACCCGTGGGCGCAGGCCGTGTACGACACGCTCGGTGCCCTGGTCTCCGACAACGTCCTCGACGAGGTCGTCGAGCGGGGCATGCTCGAGGTGCTCCCGCTGACGCACATCCGCGGGCGCTCCCTGCACGACGCGTTCGTGATCGTGGACGAGGCGCAGTCCCTCGAACGGAACGTCCTGCTCACGATGCTGTCCCGCATCGGCCAGAACTCGCGGGTCGTCCTCACCCACGACGTCGCGCAGCGCGACAACCTGCGCGTCGGCCGGCACGACGGGGTCGCGTCGGTGATCGAACGGCTGAAGGGGCACCCGCTGTTCGCGCACGTGACGCTGACGCGCTCGGAGCGGTCCGCGATCGCGGCACTGGTGACGGAGATGCTCGACTCGCCGGACCTGGTCTAGCGGGGCCGGCCGCCGGCCGGGCCGCGCGGCGGCGCGGCGGCGCGGCGCGCGGCGCGCGGCGCGCGGGGACCTTTCGCGCTGGACGACACGTCACGCCGTCGCGCGGCCGTGACGTGTCGCTCAGCGCGTGAAGACGGTGCATGAGACGGACAGGAGGCNC
>NZ_BACZ01000182.1:0-1859 GCF_000333375.1 Curtobacterium sp. B18 | reverse complement strand
CCGTCCGTCGTCACCGATCGGCCAACGATCCTGGGAAGCACTCCGAGAACGACGCGATCCGGACGGTCAGCGACTCGTTGTCCACCGTGACGATGTACCGCTCGCCCGTTCCGCGGCTGAGCGCAAGCCGCTCGGCTCCCTGCCCGGTCTTCCCGGTCTCAGCCGTGAACGACGAGTCCGCCGAGAACTCGGACCGGATCTTCTCGTAGGCGGAGTCGACTGGCTCGGATGCCGCCAAGCGCAGGGTGATCCCGCCCGCGGACTGGACCTCCGAGTCGCTGCACGCGAGCAGCACCCAGTCGCGAGTCGTCTCGGACGAGACCTTGTCGTCGTCGAACGTCTCGGCGATCCTGCGCTGGACGGTGCCCGCGCGGTCCTCCGCCCCGGAGCGGTCCGCCGCCTGGTCCGAGCTCGAGGAGGTCGCCGGTGATGCGGTCATGGACGGGCCTCCCGCGCAGGCAGTCAGGGCGAGGGCGATGAGCGCCCCGATGGCGGATGGGATGAATCGGTGGCTGGTCACGGGAAGATCTTCTCCACGAGGTCGTCGAGGACGTCCTGGTTGCCCTCGATCCGAGCAACCTTGTCGTGCTGGTCCGTTCATGGTCCTGCCAGCCGCTCAGTCGTCGGTGAGAGACCCGGGGAAGCACTGCGAGAACGACGAGATCCGGATCTTCCGCCTGTCGTTGTCGATGGTGATGAGCAATTGGTCGTCAGCGACGCCGGTGATCGTCAAGCGCTTCGCCCCCTTGCCGGTCGTGTCCGTGGTAGCGGTGTAGCCGTCGTCGCGGACGGCGGCGATCATCGCGTCGTACGCGGCGCCCACGTCGATGTCGCGCGCGAGCGTCAGCCACGCGCCGCCGGCAGCCGAGACCTCGGTGGCCGAGCACGCGAGCAGGGTCCAGTCGATCGTCCGACTGCTCGCAACTGCGCCTTCGGGAAGGGTCGCGATGACGCGGTCCTGGATCGAGGTCGTCCGCTGTTCAGCGGCAGCGCGAGTGATCGAGGACGATGCGCTCGAGTCGGGTGTCTCCGTCATCGACGGTCCTCCGGCGCACGCGGTGAGTGACAGGGATGAGGACGTCACAAGGCTCACGATGACTACTCTGGATCGTCGGGTCACCCGGCGGCACCTGCCGCCCGGAGGGCGCCGTCGCGCTTGTCGCTGAACGCTCGGTCGAGCCGAACGGCTCGCGGCACTGGTGTCAGCGCGTGCGTCAGTGCGTCGAGCGTCGACGTGTCGACCTGCAGATCCCCCATGCGTCCTCCCCGCCCCGCGGATGACCGTCAACATATCAGACCGGCCCGCGCACATGGGAGGCGCGGTGTCCGACCACACCGCGCCTCCCGACCCCGCACCGGTCGCGACTGCCACCGCGACCGGCGCACCCGCGCCGTCCGGCGCGGCCTACTTGATCCCCGTCGAGGCGATGCCCTGCACGAACTGCCGCTGGAACGCCAGGAACACCACGAGCAGCGGCAGCACCGTCACGGTGGCGATCGCCATCACGGCACCCCACGGCGAACTGAACGCCGGGTTGTTCGTCAGCGTCGACAGCGCGACCGGCACCGTGAGGTTCTCGTTGCCCTGCAGCACGACGAGCGGCCAGAGGAAGTCGTTCCACCGGGTCATGAACCCGAGGATCACGAGCACCCCGACGAGGGGACCGCAGGTCGGCAGCACGACCCGGAAGAAGGTCTGGAACTCACCGGCGCCGTCGAGCCGCGCGGCCTCCATCAGGGCGTCCGGCACCCCGAGCATGAACTGCCGGGCGATGAAGATCCCGACCACGTCGAACACCGTCGGCAGGATGACCGCCCACGGGGAGTCGACCAGGCCGATCTTCGCGACGACGAGGAAG
>NZ_BACZ01000183.1 GCF_000333375.1 Curtobacterium sp. B18 | reverse complement strand
GGCGCGCTCGATGACCCGGAGCGTCTCCTCGTGACCGGGTCCGGGACGTGCCGGGTCGAACGACCCGATGGTCAGGAAGCCGAGGCTTTCGAGGGGACGTCCGTCGAGAGGCATGTGTCGATCGTGGCAGACGAACGCGTCCTCGTCCGTCCGGGCGGGTCAGGGGACCCGCACGCTCCGGCACCCGAGGTCGATGCCGCTCGTGCCCCAGTACGGGTCGGCTGCGGTGATGCACACGCGGTGCACCCCCGACCCCGCCCGGACCATCCCTCGGAAGCCGTGCGCCCCGGACACGTGCAGCGCCCGGTCGACGTCGGCGCGCTGCCTCGTCGTGGTGAGGAGCGCCGCCTGGGTGCCGTCGACGTCGACGGCCACGTCCATCGGGTCAGCAGCGCGCTCGACGTCGACGGCCCACCCCGACGCCGTGATCCCGCCGGCGGTGGCCGCAGCACCGTCGAACGCGCCGTGGGTCGGGACGATCGTGGTGCCGCTGATCCGACTGTCGTACGGCACCTCCGGATCGGACGAGCCGCGCACGGCCTGGAACTCCCAGCCAGTCAAGCGGGTGTCCCTGATGTCCCAGACCTGCCGCGCCGTCGTCGTCATCGTGACCGAGGCGCCGGGCCGGAGCGCGGGCAGTGTGCAGGACGCCGTCCGTCTGGTCGTGTCGAGCGAGCAGCGACCGGAGGTGCTCGCGACCGTGACGTGGTCGAAGGCACGGAGCGATGCTGCGTCCGCCGGGTTGGTACCGGTGTCGTACGCGAATCCGAGGTGGACCGGGCCGGCTGTGGCCGCGGTTCCGACGTCCTGCACGGTGAACGCCCACGACGCGGTGTCGTGGAACGCCACTTGCGTGGTGACGACGTCGTCGATCTGCAGCCCGGCGGGATCGACGGCCGCGTCCGCGGATGCCGGAGCCGCGAGCGCGCCGCCCGCGACGGCGAGGACGAGGCTCGTGATCAGCCACGCGGTGGCGGGGCCTCGGCGAGGGAACGGATCGGGCATCGGCGCCTCCTGCTCGTGTGTGCTGAACGCTACGACGCGGCCAGTCCGGCGTCCGGCGTGGACCGTGAGAGCTGGCTCAGCCCGCGCCGCGCCCGGACCGGAGACCGTCCGTCCACGCAATCCGGACTCCCAGGCGAACACGCATGTTCTGCCCTTAGTGTCGCGCCAAGCGCAAACGCGTGAACTCACTCGCATTGGTTGAAGGACCGATCCGTAACGGAAGGTCGGTCCTCATGACCACCACTCCGCTCGCGCCGGGTTACACCCGCACTCGTCCCGCCACTGGTCCCCGCAAGGGCACCTCGACCTACTCCGCGCTGCTGGCGCAGGTGAAGGACAACGGCCTCCTCCGCCGCCGCACCGGTTTCTACTGGTCGCTGTTCGGCAGTCTCGTCGGCACCATGGCCCTCGCCTGGGTCGCGTTCGCGTTCCTCGGCGACTCGTGGTTCCAGCTCATCGTCGCCGGAGCCCTCGGCGTCCTCTTCACGCAGTTCGCATTCCTCTCCCACGAGGCCGCGCACCGCCAGGTCTTCGCCTCGCAGAAGTGGAACGACCACGCCGGCCGCTGGCTCGGCACGTTCATGGTCGGCCTCAGCTACTCGTGGTGGATGAACAAGCACACCCGCCACCACGGCAACCCGAACACCGTCGGCAAGGACCCGGACATCGCGCCGGACGGCATCCGCTTCCTGCCGGAGGACGCCGCGTCGGTCAAGGGCCCGCTCATGACGACGTTCATGCGCTTCCAGGGCTGGCTGTTCTTCCCCCTGCTCACGCTCGAGGGCCTGAACCTGCACCGCTACGCCGTGATGAGCATCGTCACCGGCAACGGCACCAAGGCCGACGTGAAGCACCGCTGGCTCGAGGCCGCGCTGCTCGTCGCCCGCTTCGGCATCTACCTGACGATCGTGTTCTGGTTCCTGCCGTTCGGCATGGCCTGCGCGTTCCTCGGGGTCCAGCTCGCCGTCTTCGGCGTGATGATGGGCGCCTCGTTCGCGCCGAACCACAAGGGCATGCCGACCATCGCGCACGACGCCAAGGTCGACTTCTTCTCGCGCCAGGTCCGCACCTCCCGCAACATCCGCGGTGGCTGGTGGGTCTCGTTCCTCATGGGTGGCCTGAACTACCAGGTGGAGCACCACCTCTTCCCGTCGATGCCGCGTCCGGCCCTGAAGCAGGCCCGCCTGCTCGTCCGCGACCACTGCGACACGCTCGACGTGCCGTACACCGAGACCACGCTGCTGCGCTCCTACGGCATCGTCGTCCGGTACCTGAACCGGGTCGGGCTCGCTGCCCGCGACCCGTTCGCTTGCCCCATGGTCGCGCAGCTGCGCATCCACTGACGCCGTGTTGACGCAGATGCCCACCGGCACCGTGAAGTGGTTCGACCACAGCAAGGGCTACGGCTTCATCCAGCCCGACGACGGGTCCGAGGACCTGTTCGCGCACTTCTCGAGCATCGTCGTGACGACCGGGTACCGGTCGCTCGAGGAGAACGACCACGTGCAGTACGACGTCGGCCCCGGCAAACGGGGTCCGCAGGCGGACAACATCTCGATCATCCGCTGACGCGGACGACGACGGACGGGA
>NZ_BACZ01000184.1 GCF_000333375.1 Curtobacterium sp. B18 | reverse complement strand
GCGATCGATCCGATTGAGCAACCGGATCGCCTCGATATTGTCGCTGGCGCGGCCCCGCCACGAAAGCGCGAGCATGCGGCCATCCGCAAACGAGAAGTCGCGCGCCG
>NZ_BACZ01000185.1 GCF_000333375.1 Curtobacterium sp. B18 | reverse complement strand
CCCGCGAGCTCCCGATGGAGTACGCACTCGAACTCAACAAGCTCATCGAGATGAGCATGAAAGGATCCGTCGGCTAGATGTCCAGCACCACCCCTCCCCACATCGACCAGCCGATCGAGCCGTCCGCGGCCGCCCAGGCACCTGCCCAGCACGGCGCCGGCGCGCACACCGACGGCGGCTGGGACGCCCCGGACGCCAAGGTCCCCGTCCAGACCCGTTCGGAGCGCCCGCAGTCCGGCGACATCGACGCGTTCCCGACCGTCACCGGGCGTGAGGTGAACTGGAAGTTCGCACCCCTCGCGAAGCTCCAGCCGCTGCTCGACGGCGGGCTCGACGGCTCCGCGTACCCGTTCCTCGCCCGCCAGTCCGACGGTGCCGACGTCGAGTGGGTCCGCAGCGACGACCCGCGTGTCGGCACGGCCGGCCTGCCCGAGGACCGCGCCGCGGCCGCAGCATGGACCGCGCGTGACGCCGTGCTCGCCGTCACGGTCACGGCGACCGAGGCGCACGAGTTCATCACGATCACCCGTTC
Source organism: Curtobacterium sp. B18 (assembly GCF_000333375.1). Classification (GTDB taxonomy): domain Bacteria; phylum Actinomycetota; class Actinomycetes; order Actinomycetales; family Microbacteriaceae; genus Curtobacterium. The sequence goes on along the minus strand of NZ_BACZ01000185.1, from coordinate 6,584 downwards.
GGACTTCGGCACGCAGCCCCGCGCGGCGCACACGGTCATCACGGCCGAGGCGCACGCGCAGGGCATCGTCGTGCTCGACAACCGCGGTTCGGCACTCCTCAGCGAGAACGTCGAGATCGTCGCCCGCGACGGCGCGCGCCTGACCGTCGTCACCCTGCAGGACTGGGACGACGACGCCGTGCACGTGTCGACCCACTTCGCCGAGGTCGGCCGTGACGCCTTCCTCAAGCACGTCGTGGTGTCGCTCGGCGGCGCGGTCGTCCGCGTGAACCCGTCGACGCACCTCGGGGCGCAGGGCGCCGACACCGAGATGTACGGCGTGTACTTCGCCGACGCCGGCCAGTACATCGAGCAGCAGGTCTACGTGAACCACGACGCGCCGAACACGCGCGGTCGGGTCAACTACAAGGGCGCGCTGCAGGGCCAGGGCGCCCACACGGTGTGGATCGGCGACGTGCTCATCGGCCGTGCCGGTGACGGCACGGACTCGTACGAGCAGAACCGCAACCTCGTCCTCACCGACGGCACGCGCGCGGACAGCATCCCGAACCTCGAGATCGAGACGGGCAACATCGAGGGTGCCGGCCACGCGAGTGCGACCGGCCGCTTCGACGACGAGCAGCTGTTCTACCTGCAGTCCCGCGGGATCCCCGAGGAAGAGGCGCGTCGTCTCGTCGTGCTCGGCTTCCTCGTCGAGGTCATCCAGAAGATCGGCGCGCCCGAGCTCGAGGAACGCCTCATCGCCGCCGTCGAGCAGGAGCTCGCCGAGGGCCGCTCGGTCATCGCCGACGCGGCACCGGAGGCGTCCGCCTGATGTCGACGAAGGTCTGCTCCGAGGCGGACATCCAGGTGGACAGCCCGATGCGTGCCGTGGTCGACGGCACCGCGGTCGCCATCGTGAAGGACTCCGCCGGCACCGTGCACGCGATCGGCGACACCTGCACGCACGGGGACATCTCCCTGGCCGAGGGGTTCGTCGAGGGCGACACGCTCGAGTGCTGGGCCCACGGGTCCCGGTTCTCGCTGGCCACCGGCAAGCCGCAGAACTTCCCCGCCTACGAGCCCGTCCCGGTCTTCCGGGTCGAGGTCCGCGACGGCGACGTCTACGTCGACGTGCACGACCCCGTCCCGGTCGACTGAGCCCCTCCCGTCCCGGTCGACTGAGCCCCTCCCGTCCCGGCCGACCCCGGCCCCACACACGTCCCGCGGCTGACGCCGCGCACCAGCTGCAACCGAAGGAACGCAATGTCCACTCTCGAAATCCGTGACCTCCAGGTCTCGATCGACACCGATCAGGGCACCAAGGAGATCCTGAAGGGCGTCGACCTCACCATCAACGAGGGCGAGATCCACGCGATCATGGGGCCGAACGGCTCCGGCAAGTCCACCCTCGCCTACACGATCGCCGGCCACCCGCGGTACAACGTCGTCGGCGGCTCCATCACGCTCGACGGCGAGGACGTCCTCGCGATGAGCGTCGACGAGCGTGCCCGCGCCGGCATGTTCCTCGCGATGCAGTACCCGGTCGAGATCCCGGGCGTCACGGTGTCGAACTTCCTCCGCACCGCGAAGACCGCGATCGACGGCGAGGCCCCCGCGCTCCGCAGCTGGGTCAAGGACCTCCGCCAGTCGATGGCCGACCTCAAGATGGACTCGGCCTTCGCCGAGCGCAACGTCAACGAGGGCTTCTCCGGTGGCGAGAAGAAGCGCCACGAGATCATGCAGCTCGAGCTCCTCAAGCCGAAGTTCGCCGTCCTCGACGAGACCGACTCCGGGCTCGACGTCGACGCGCTGAAGATCGTGTCCGAGGGCGTCAACCGCGCCAAGGCCGCGACCGGCCTCGGTGTGCTCCTCATCACGCACTACACGCGCATCTTCCGCTACATCAAGCCGGACTTCGTGCACGTGTTCGTCGCGGGCAAGGGTCGCGAAGCAGGGGGCCCGGAGCTCGCCGAGCGCCTCGAGAACGAGGGCTACGACCGCTACGTGCAGGCCGCGGCCGCCGAGGCGCAGGCCTGATGATCACCGCACTCGCACCGGAGAAGTTCGACGAGGTCGTCGAGGGCCTGAAGGAGGTCCAGGACCCGGAGCTCGGCGTGAACATCGTCGACCTCGGACTCATCTACGACCTCGCCTGGGACGACGAGGCGACCGCGCTCGTCATCAGCATGACGCTGACGAGTGCGGGCTGCCCGCTGACGGACGTCATCGAGGGCGACACGGCGAACGCGCTGGACGGCATCGTCGACGCGTTCCGGATCAACTGGGTCTGGATGCCGCCGTGGGGTCCGGAGCGGATCACCGACGACGGGCGCGAGATGATGCGCGCGCTCGGGTTCTCGATCTAGTCGCGACCCCCTGACAGACGGGAGGCGCGNGTGCCNGCTGGNACCGCGCCTCCCGTCCGTCTGTGGCCGGGTCCCGGGCGCGCCCCGAGCGGGCGAAGTACGTCACGCTCGGCGTAGTGAAGCGGCCGGTTCCGCCCGCTCGGCGGGCGACGCGCGGCGTGTCCTGCCCGCTCGGCGGGCGGCGGACGGCGTGGTCTGCCGGTCCGCGCGGGCGGCCGACGGCGTGTCCTGCCCGCTCGCACGCACCCCGCGGACGTCGAAGGGCCCCACACCGGACGGTGCGGGGCCCTTCGAGCAGCGGATTCAGCGGCGGCCGACCAGCTTCCACGCCAGCGGCAGGACGCCGGCGGCGATGAGGGCCTTGGCGATGCCGCCGACGATGAACGGGTACAGGCCGGCGGCGAGCACCGACTGCAGGTCGTTCGGCGCGCCGAGCTGACCCAGGACGACCGCGAGCCAGGGCAGGCCCGTCACGAAGGGGATCGTGCTCGCGAGGGTGAAGGCGACCGCTGCACGGCCGACCTTGCGGTCCCACTGGTGCTCGGCGAGGCGTCCGACGACGGCCGCGGCGATGACGAAGCCGATGACGTAGCCGAAGCTCGGCGTCGCGAGGGCCGCGAGACCGCCCGTGTGCTCGGCGAAGATCGGTGCGCCGGCGAGTCCCGCCACCGCGTACAGCAGCAGCGAGAGGAAGCCGCGGCGCGCGCCGAGGGTCGCCCCGACGAGCACGACGGCCAGGGTCTGGCCCGTGATCGGCACCGGCCACATGGGCACCTGGAGCTGCGCCATGCCGGCGGTGAACAGGGCGCCTCCGGCGATCAGGGCGACATCGGTGGCCAGGCCGTGGGTGCGCAGACGGTCGGCGAGGACTGCGCGGCGAGCGAACCCGGTGGCGTTCGTCATGGATTCTCCTAGAATGGACTGCTGGTCCCGTTCGGGACCATCGGTCCCGTCAGCGTAGCGGTGCACCTCCCGCACACACCGTTGTGCACATCCACCAACTGATTGGACGTCTGCTGTGCTTGCCGTGCACGACCTCGAGATCCGCGTCGGGGCTCGCCTCCTGATGGAGAACGTGTCCTTCCGCGTCGAGAAGGGGGACAAGATCGGCCTCGTCGGCCGGAACGGCGCGGGGAAGACCACCATGACCAAGGCCCTGGCGGGTGAGACCCAGCCCACCGGGGGCAAGATCGACCGGTCCGGCGAGATCGGCTACCTGCCGCAGGACCCCCGCTCCGGTAACCCGGAGGACACCGCCCGCAAGCGCATCCTCGACGCCCGCGGGCTCGGCGAGCTCGTCGAGGGCATCCGCCAGGCCACGCTCGACATGGCCAGCACGGACACCGCCGTCGCCGAGAAGGCGATGCGTCGGTACAGCCGGCTCGACGACCAGTTCAACGCGCTCGGTGGCTACGCGGCCGAGGCCGAGGCGGCGTCCATCGCCTCGAACCTGAAGCTGCCGGACCGCATCCTCGACCAGCAGCTCAAGACGCTGTCGGGCGGTCAGCGTCGCCGCATCGAGTTGGCCCGGATCCTGTTCTCGGACGCCGAGACGATGATCCTCGACGAGCCGACGAACCACCTCGACGCCGACTCGATCATCTGGCTGCGCGAGCACCTGAAGACCTACCCCGGCGGCGTCATCGTCATCTCCCACGACGTCGAGCTCGTCGACGAGGTCGTCAACCGCGTCTTCTACCTCGATGCCAACCGCCAGTCGATCGACGTCTACAACATGGGGTGGAAGCTGTACCAGCGCCAGCGTGCCGCCGACGAGGAACGCCGCCGCAAGGAGCGCGCTAACGCCGAGAAGAAGGCCGCGACCCTCAAGGACCAGGCCGCCCGCTTCGGCGCGAAGGCCACGAAGGCCGCCGCGGCGCACCAGATGGTCGCGCGTGCCGAGAAGCTCCTCGCCGGACTCGAGGACGAGCGCGCCGTCGACCGCGTCGCGAAGCTGCGGTTCCCCACGCCGACTCCGTGCGGCCGCACCCCGCTGATGGCCGAGGGGCTGTCGAAGTCCTACGGCTCGCTCGAGATCTTCGCGGGCGTCGACCTCGCCATCGACCGGGGCTCGCGCGTCGTCATCCTCGGCTTCAACGGTGCCGGCAAGACGACGCTGCTGCGGATCCTCGCGGGTGCCGACCAGCCCGACACCGGCGAGATCCTCCCCGGGCACGGTCTCCGGATCGGCTACTACGCCCAGGAACACGAGAACATCGACGTCAACCGCACCGTCATCGAGAACATGGTGTCGGCGTCGAACGACCTCAACGAGACCGAGGCGCGGCGGGTGCTCGGCTCGTTCCTGTTCACCGGCGACGACGGCTACAAGAAGGCCGGCGTCCTCTCCGGCGGCGAGAAGACACGGTTGTCGCTCGCGATGATCGTCGTCTCAGGCGCGAACGTGCTGCTGCTCGACGAGCCGACGAACAACCTCGACCCGGCATCCCGCGAGGAGATCCTCGGCGCCCTCGCCGGCTACGAGGGTGCCGTGGTGCTCGTGTCGCACGACGCCGGCGCGGTCGAGGCGCTCAACCCGGAGCGCGTCCTGCTGCTGCCGGACGGCACCGAGGACCACTGGAACAAGGACTACGCGGAGCTCATCGAGCTCGCGTAGCGGGCGCGCGCGGTGCGGGCGCGGGTGGGCGCTCCCGCGAGCACGGTGCGGCGTTTGCCACCTGGTGCGGCGTAGACCGCTCGGTGCGAGGTCGTAGCGCGGCACGGTGCGGGCAAGCTCGCACGGGGTGACGGAGCGCGCACGGTGCGGTCTGGAGGCGCGGGGCGGGCTGGCGCCGCGCCTCCAGGCCGCCGGATGGGAGGCTCCCTGCGCGAGGCAGCCGTCATGGAACGGTGCGGGACGCGCCGTCGACCGCTGGGTGCGAGGTTGTAGCGCGGCACGGAGCGCGGAAGCTCGCACGAGGTGACGGGGCGCGCACGGTGCGGCCTGGAGGCGCGGGGCGGGCTGGCACCGCGCCTCCCGTCCGCAGAGTGCGGCGTTCCAAGCGCGCTGCGGCAGTCGGCGCACGGTGCGGGATTCGCCGTCTGGTGCGACGCTGATCGGTGGGTGCGCGCTTTCAGCGCGGCACGGAGCGCGGAAGCTCGCACGGGGTGACGGAGCGCGCACGGTGCGGTCTGGAGGCGCGGGGCGGGCTGGCATCGCGCCTCCGGGCCGCTGGATGCGGCGCTTCTTGCGCTGCAGCCGTCGTCGCGGTGCGGGTTCCGCCGTGTGGTGCGGCGGTGGCCGCTGGGCGCGCGCTTCCAGCGCGGCACGGTGCGGGCAAGCTCGCACGGGGTGCCGGAGCGCGCACGGTGCGGTCGGGAGGCGCGGGGCGGGCGGGCACCGCGCCTCCCGTCCGCCGGATGTGGCGCTGCCTGCGCGCTGCGGCAGTCCTCGCACGGTGCGGGACTCGCCGTCTGGTGCGGCGTCGACCGCTGGGTGCGCGCTTTCAGCGCGGCACGGTGCGGGCAAGCTCGCACCGGGTGACGGAGCTCGCACGGTGCGACGACGCGGCCCCGGCGAGCAGCGGAGACGCGGCGCGCAACGCGCACCGCCCGCCGGAGCGTCAGCGGCCGGCGTTGAGCAGCTCGTCCTCGATCTGGGCGTCCGACTTCGGCCTCGCGTCCTTGCGGCGCTGCCGCTCGAGGGCGCGCTCGCGTTCCTCGGGGTCGTCCTGGTTGAGGTTCCGGAACTCCTGCACCATCAGGTAGGCGAGGAACCCGAACCCTCCCGCGGCGAACATGAACCACTGGATGAAGTAGCTGAGGTGCAGGCCGGTGTCGGCGGTCGGACGCTCCCAGCCGAGCGGGCGCGCCTGGGTCGGGGCGGGGGACTCGGAGGCGAGCTGCCCGTACGCGCCCGTGTAGATCGGCGTGTCGACCTTCTTGTCGACGTCCGACAGCGTCACCGACTGCACCTGGTCGGTGTGCGCCGGATCGGTGCGGCCGGGGATGCGCGGCTCGCTCTGCTGCAGGCGGACGATCGCGGTCACCTCGCCGGACGGCGGAGCGGGGACGTGGTCGGGGGCGTCCTGCGCGTTGCCGGTGGGGACCCAGCCACGGTCGACGATGAAGGCCCGGCCGTCGGCGGTGACCAGGGGCGTGAGGACCTCGAAGCCGGGCTGGGCGTTGTGCACGCGGTTCCGGACGAGCAGCTGGTCGGCGGTGTCGTAGCGGCCGGTCACGCTGAACCGGGAGCCAGGTCCTTCGCGTCGTCCCAGCTGGACGCCGTCGGGGAGG
>NZ_BACZ01000186.1 GCF_000333375.1 Curtobacterium sp. B18 | reverse complement strand
AGGCCGGACGCGGTGAGGCGCACGAGACCGCCGGTGCCGATCAGGATCACCTCGACGACGAACGACGCCCAGGCGAGGACGACGACGCGCTGGTCGACGACACGGGGGAGCGACCACCACCGCGCATCGCGGACGTCCTGGTCGGCGGGGGATGCGACGCGAGTCACGAGCGTGGTGCCTTCCTGTTGTTCCGTGCAGTGAACCTGTAGGATTCGAGGGTTCAGCAGCAGTCAAGTCTAGGCAGGCGCCGGCTCCGAAAGGTCCGAGATCGCCGCTCACGTCCAGGACTGCGTGGAACCATCGACGTTGCGAGGGAGCAACACCGTGGCCGCCTGTCGGCGGTCTGCGGTGGAATGGCGTCCAGACGCCACGGGTTGACACCCAGAACGCTGCCGCGAGAAGGAAACGAGGAGACCATGTCCGACGTGCTCATCGACCGTCCCGAGCTCGAAGGGCTCGGCCAATACGAGTTCGGCTGGTCCGACTCCGACTCGGCCGGCGCCTCCGCGCGCCGCGGCATCTCCGAGGAGGTCGTGACCGACATCTCGAACCTCAAGGGCGAGCCCGAGTGGATGCTCAAGAACCGCCTCAAGGGCCTGCAGCTGTTCGGTCGCAAGCCGATGCCGACGTGGGGTGCCGACCTGACCGGCATCGACTTCGACAACATCAAGTACTTCGTGCGCTCCACCGAGAAGCAGGCGCAGTCGTGGGAGGACCTCCCCGAGGACATCCGCGCCACCTACGAGAAGCTCGGCATCCCCGAGGCCGAGCGCCAGCGCCTCGTCGCCGGCGTCGCCGCGCAGTACGAGTCCGAGGTCGTCTACCACCAGATCCGTGAAGACCTCGAGCAGCAGGGTGTCATCTTCATGGACACCGACACCGCGCTCCGCGAGCACCCCGAGATCTTCGAGGAGTACTTCGGCACCGTGATCCCGGCCGGCGACAACAAGTTCGCCGCGCTGAACACGGCCGTGTGGTCGGGCGGCTCGTTCGTCTACGTCCCGAAGGGCGTGCACGTCGAGATCCCGCTGCAGGCGTACTTCCGCATCAACACCGAGAACATGGGGCAGTTCGAGCGGACGCTGATCATCGCGGACGAGGACTCCTACGTCCACTACATCGAGGGCTGCACGGCGCCGATCTACAAGTCGGACTCCCTGCACTCGGCCGTCGTCGAGATCATCGTGAAGAAGAACGCCCGCGTGCGCTACACGACGATCCAGAACTGGTCGAACAACGTCTACAACCTCGTGACCAAGCGTGCGATCGCGCACGAGGGCGCCACGATGGAGTGGATCGACGGCAACATCGGCTCCAAGGTGACGATGAAGTACCCGTCGATCTACCTCGCGGGTGAGCACGCCAAGGGCGAGACCCTGTCGGTGGCCTTCGCCGGTCCCGGTCAGCACCAGGACGCCGGCGCGAAGATGATCCACAGGGCGCCGTACACGACGTCCTCGATCGTGTCGAAGTCGATCGCACGGCGGCGGC
>NZ_BACZ01000187.1 GCF_000333375.1 Curtobacterium sp. B18 | reverse complement strand
GGGCGTGCGGCTCGACACCGTCGCGGTCCGGGCGTCGGTGCGGGGTCGGGACCTGCCGCTCAGCGTCAAGGAGTTCTCGTTGCTGCGGTTCCTCATCCAGGGTGCCCCGGCGCCGCGCACCCGGGCCGAGGTGCTCGAGGAGGTCTGGGGGAGCGCCGAGCACTTCGACCCGACGATCGTCGACCAGTACGTCAGCTACGTCCGGAAGAAGCTGCAGGCGGCGGACGCCGACGTGGTGATCCGGACCGTGCGTGGGGTCGGGTACGCGCTCGAGGTCGTGCCGGCCGCATGAGGGCACTCCGTCGCCTCTCGATCCGGGCCCGCATCACGCTCGGCAGCCTGCTGGTCGGCGCGGTCGTGCTGTCCGGCGTCGCGGTGGTGCTGCACGTCCAGATCGAGCGGGCGACGCTGGCGACTGACGAGTCCCTCGCCGCCGGCGACGCCGCACCGTTCGTCTCCGACCTGCGGAACAACCCCGGCGAGCCCCCGGACCGACCCGCCGAGGACGTGATGGTGGGGATCCGGGACGCGTCGGGTCGATGGGTGGTCGACTCGCTCCCGCGGGACGTCCGACGGTCGCTGCCGACCGCAGCGCCCGACGACGACGTCACGCTCCGCCTGCACACCGGACACCGGTCGGTCACGGTCGTGGGGATCCCGGTCCGGAGCGACGCCGGGACCTCGGTCGTCTGGGCCGCGCACGACGGCCGCGCCGGGCACGAGACCGTGGAACGCGTCGACCGCTCCCTCGCCGTCGGGACCGTCCTGGCGCTCCTCGCCTTCGCCGCGACCGCCTGGCTGCTCTCGACCCTGGCGCTCCGGCCGGTCGGCCGGATGCGTCGGACGGCCGAGGAGCTGAGCGCCGGCGCCGCGGCCGGGCACCTGCCCGTCGGGACCTCGGACGACGAGCTCGCCGCGCTCGCACGGACCCTCAACGCGTTCATCGACCGCCAGCGCGAACACGCCGAGCGGGAACGCCGCATGGTGTCCGATGCCAGTCACGAGCTCCGGACACCGCTCGCGGCCCTCACCGCCCGGCTCGAGCTGGCGCACCGGTCCGCCGGGGACGCCGAGGCGCTCGAGCGCGAGCTGCGCCAGGCCGAGGGGGACGCCGCGCGGCTGGTCGCGCTCGCGAACACGATGCTCGAGCTGAGCCGACTGGACGAGGCCGGACCGGCACCCTCGACACCGGGGTCCGCGCTCGTGACCGAACTCATGGGAGCGATCGACCGTGTCCGTGCCCTCGGGGGTGCCGTCGACCGCGACATCGACTTCCAGGTGACGCTCGACGCGCCCGACGAGCGGTACGCCCTCGAGACGGCCGCGTTCGCCCGGATCGTCGACAACCTCGTCGCGAACGCCGTCGCAGCGGGGGAGGAGGGCGGCGTGATCCGCGTGACCCTCACCCAGGACGCCGCGCGGACCCTCGAGCTGACCGTCGTCGACGACGGCCGCGGGGTGCCCGAGGACTTCCTGCCCCAGGCGTTCGAGCGGTTCGCCCGGGCGGACAGCGCCCGGCGCGCGGTGCTCGGCGGCAGCGGGCTCGGACTCGCGCTCGTCCGCGGGATCGCCGAGCGCGCAGGCGGGTCGGCGTCGCTCCGGAACGGCGCGCACGGCGGTGCCGTCGCCACGGTCAGCGTCCCCGCGGTCTGAGCCGGTCGTCGCCGCGGTGCGCGGCCGACGGACGACCGTGCCCCCCGACGGGCATCCGAGCCCCGCCGCCCGGCGGCCGTGCCGGGCCGCGCCGGATCACTCGAAGTCTCGAACGAAGCGGACGGTCCGTTCCGGGTTCCTCCACAGTCCCGCTGCCGATGCTGTGGAGCACCCGAACACCTGCTGGAGAGGACCGAGACGATGATCGACACCGCTCGCCCCACCGCCCGCCCCGCCCCCGGTCCCTCCGGAGGCGGCCGCCGACGTGGCACCGTGCCGCCGGCCGAGCCGCTCGCGGTCGCGGCACGTCGCCGTCGCCGCGCCGGACGTCGCCGGGGCGCGCTGACCGACCTGCTCGGGATCCTCGCCTGGGTGTCCGCCGCGGTGGCCGTCCTGCTCTGGCTCGTGTCGCCCGGATCCCACACGGTCGTCGGCATCGGCGGGTGGCTCACCGACGCCGGGATCGTCGCCGGTCTGGTCGCGACCGACCTCGTGCTCGTGATGCTCGTCCTCGCCGCGCGGGTCCCGCTCATCGACCGGACCTTCGGGCAGGACAACGCGATCGCGGTCCACCGGTCGCTCGGGAAGCCCGTGCTGTACCTGCTGCTCGCGCACGGTGCGTTCCTGACGCTCGGGTACGGCGCCTCGGCGGGCACCGGACCGATCGCCGAGACGATCGCGCTCTTCTCCACGCCCGGCATGCCCCTGGCCTACCTGGGACTCGGACTGTTCGTCGCCGTGGTCGTCTCGTCCCTCGTCGCCGTCCGACGTCGCCTGCCCTACGAGGCCTGGCACGTCATCCACCTGCTCAGCTACGCGGCGGTGCTCGTCGCGCTGCCGCACATGCTCAGCGTCGGCAGCGTCCTCGCCCAGGGCACGTGGCAGCGCGTCTACTGGATCGCGCTGTACGTCGTGGCGCTCGGACTGATCGCCGTATACCGGTTCGCCCTGCCGGTCGTCGTGACGTTCCGCCACCGCATCCGCGTGGTCGGGGTCGAGGCCATCGCGCCGGGGGTCGTGTCGATCCACCTCGCGGGCCGTGACCTCGACCGACTCGGCGCCGAGGGCGGCCAGTACGGGGTCTGGCGGTTCTGGACCGCCCGGACCTGGTGGCACGCCCATCCGGTGTCGTTCTCCGCGGTCCCCGGTCGTGACCGCGCCCGGATCACCGTGCGCGACCTCGGTGCCGGCTCCGCACGGCTCGGCCGGATCACCCCGGGG
>NZ_BACZ01000188.1 GCF_000333375.1 Curtobacterium sp. B18 | reverse complement strand
CGTACTGGTCCCCGGACGGCAACTACCGCCCCTACGTGCAGGGCCTGCTCAACCACGACGACTCGGGCCTGACCCTCACCGCCGGTGAAACCACGGTCACGCTGGAGAACTTCGTCGTGAACCCCGGCTCGTCCAAGCTCTACGGCGACGTCCTGGTCAACGGCAAGGTCGCGGTCAACAACGCGTACCTGTTCTCCCTGCACGGTGGCACCCTGAAGCCGCTGCAGCTCGAGGGTGACAACGCGATCCTGACCGGCACCACCGTGCACGTCTCCGGCGACGCCGCGAAGCTGCTCAACAGCACCTTCAAGACCGACGCCGTGAAGTCCGGCCTCCTCGTCGGCGTCGCGACCATCACCGCACAGATCAAGTAACACCCCCCACGATCTCCGGCTGCGCATGGCAGTCCGGATCGGCCAACGCCCCGCCGCTCGCGACGGGGCGTTGCTCGTGTGTGGTCAGCGCGACCGCGCCCGGTACTCCCCCGGTGGCCCGCCGCACGCCCGGGTGAAGTGCGCGTAGAAGCTCGACTGCGACCCGAACCCGGCCGCGTGCGCGATCTCCGACGTCGTCATCGAGGTCGTCGCGAGCAGGCGCTGCGCCTCGGCGACCCGGCACCGGGTGAGGTACTCGAGGATGGTCGTCCCGACGTCCTGCCGGAACACCGACATCGCGTAGTGCGGGTGCAGGTGCGCCGCCGCGGCCACGTCGGCCACCTCGATCGGCTCGCGGAACTTCTCGACAACGAACCGCACCATGTCGATCACCCGGTGCATGGCGTCCGCGGTGCCGTGCCCGCCGCCCGGGCGGAGGTCGACGGCGTCCTGGTGGTGCCGCAGGAGCCGTCGGACGAGCGCCTGCGCCTCGAGGTTCGCGATGGTCTCGGCGCCCTCGTCCGCGAAGTCCCGCTGCCACGAGTCGAGCATCGACTCGACGTCACGACCGGCGGCCGCGGTCGGCACGACCACCGGCCGGTTGAGCAGCATCGCGCCGAGGTCGTGGTCGGGCAGCCCCCACGCGAGCACCTCGCCGAGCGGGATGTGCACCCACCGGAACTCCCCCGTCCCCGTCCCGTCGCCGACGAGCTGGTGCGGGGTCCACCCCCAGAAGAGCGCGATCTCGCCGGCGTGCACGCTGATCGGAGCGCCGCCGAAGCGGTAGTCGAGGTGCCCGTCGAGCACGAGGTTGATCTCGAGGTCGTCGTGCCGGTGCGACGACGGCATGAGCGGCGCCGGGCCACGGTGGCTCCAGTACGCCGCTTCCATCGTCTCCACGTCGAGCACACCGCGAGCCTACGACAGCGACCCGAGCGCGCCCATCCGAGGATCCTGGAACCCCGCCGTCCGAAGCCGGAGGCCCGCACCCGCCCCCGCTCCCTACCGTCGTTGCATGACCAAGATCACCATCATCGGCGCCGGCGGCTTCGTCTTCCCGTTCCGCCTCATCGGCGACCTCGTCTCCTTCCCCGCACTGCAGGGCGCGACACTGCACCTCATGGACCTCGACGCGGGCAGGGTCGCCCGCACCGCGAGCGCTGCCCGCGAGCTCGTCGCCCACCACGGCCTCGGCACCGAGGTCCTCGAGACCACCGACCGCCGCGAGGCCCTCGCCGGCGCGGACGTCGTCATCATCACGTTCCAGGTCGGCGGCGTGGAGTCGTACAAGTGGGACGTGGAGATCCCGAGGAAGTACGGCATCGACCAGGCCGTCGGCGACACCGTGGGACCCGGCGGCGTGTTCCGCTTCCTGCGCTCCGTGCGCGCCTACGAGGACATCGCCCGCGACGCGCTCGAGCTCTGCCCGGACGCCCAGTTCATCAACTACGCGAACCCGATGGCGATGGCCACGGCGTTCCTCAACGCGAAGGGCCTGCGCACGGTCGGCCTCTGCCACAGCGTGCAGGGCACCACGCGCATGCTCGCGCGGACCCTCGACGTGCCGTACGACGAGGTCGAGTACGTCAGCGCCGGCATCAACCACCAGGCGTGGATCCTCGAGTTCAAGCGGCGGAACGGCGAGGACCTGTACCCGCGCCTCCGCGAGGTGATGACCGCGAAGCACCGGCGCGGCGTCGCGGCGGCCGACCTGCACGACGACGACGGTGACCACAGCGAGGCGGCTGCGGCGGCGAGCAACTACGAGGGCGGCAACGAGCAGGTCCGCACGCAGCTGATGCACTCGTTCGGCTACTTCGAGACGGAGTCGAGCCACCACGCGAGCGAGTACGTGCCGTACTTCCGCAAGGACCCGGAGACGGTGCTCGAGTACATCCCGGAGCGCTGGGACTACTACGAGATCTGCCTCGCCCACGACGAGCAGGGCGACGTCGACCAACAGCTCGAGAAGCTCAAGGCCGATCTCTCCCCGTCGGTCGAGTACGGTGCGAGCATCGTCAACGCGATCGTCACCGGCGTCCCCGCGGTGGTCTACGGCAACGTCCCGAACCGCACCGGCGTGATCGCCAACCTGCCGTCGGACGCCTGCGTCGAAGTCGCCTGCCTGGCCGACGGCAACGGGGTCACCCCGATCTCGTTCGGCGAACTCCCCCCGCAGCTCGCGGCGATCAACCGGACGAACACGAACGTGCAGACGCTGGCGGTCCGCGCGGCGCTGACCGGCAGCGTCGAGCACGTCCACCACGCGGTCGCGCTCGACCCCCTCACAGCGGCGCACCTCACGCTCGACCGGATCGCCGAGATGACCGACGAGCTGCTGCTCGCGCACGCCGCGCTGCTCCCGGAGTCACTGCGCCCGACGACCGCGGTACCGGCCGAGCAGGGTGCCGTCCAGGAGGCGCGACCCGCCCTCGTCTGACCGCCCCGTCCGCCGGCGGGGCCGAGTCCACCGCGCGACCCGGCCCCGTCACGGACGCACCCGGACCCCGGGACGTGCACCGCGCCTCCTGGACCACCACGGCACCACGACCTCGAAGGAGAGGACCATGCCGACCCGACCACCCACCCAGCTGGCCCGACGCGGGTTCCTCGCGCTGGCCGGCATCTCGATGGCCGGCGCACTCGCCGCCTGCGCCGGCCAGGGCACCGCTGCCCACGGCGGCACGAAGCACATCCGACTGTCGACCTGGAACATCCCGACCGACATCACGAGCTACCAGCAGATCGCCGACGAGTTCGTCGCGGCGCACCCCGGCACCAGCGTCGCCGTCGAGGTCACCACGGGCCAGTTCCACCAGTGGTTCATCACCCGGCTCGCCGCGGACCTCGCGCCCGACGTCATCCGGATCACCCCGCAGCAGATCGGCCGGTACGCCGCGAACGGCAGCCTCGTCGACATCTCCGGCTCGATCCCGAAGGACTACCAGCAGGACTACAGCACGCCGTTCTGGGCGATCGGTGCCCGGGACGACGGTGTGTACGGCGTCTTCCAGCACACCGACAACTTCATCACCTACTACAACCGCGAGGTCATGGACCGGATCGGGGTCACCCCGCCGGCGCGCCTCGCGGACGCGTGGACGTGGGACGAGTTCCTCGACGTCGCGAAGGAGGTCAAGCAGGTCACCGGCAAGTACGCGTTCGGGTACGGCTGGTCCGCGCCGGAGACCGCCTACCGGTGGCTGCCGTTCGTCTACCAGAACGGGGGCGCGTTCCTCGGCGAGGACGGTGCCACCCCCTCGATGGACACCCCCGAGGCGATCGACGCCCTGGCCTTCGGGCGAAAGTGGTACGCCGACGGCCTCGCCACCACCGGCAACCTGTCGAAGAGCGGCGGCGGGGACGTCGCCCGCAACCTGTTCCTGACCGGGCAGATCGGCATGATGCTCAACAACCCGGAGTCGATCGTGCAGCTCGACACCGACATGCGGGACAACTGGGGCACGGCGCCGATGATCCGGAACGTGGGTGAGGCGAGCGACCTCGGCGGCAACGCCCTCGCCGTCACGAAGTCGAGCAAGCACCCCGAGCTCGCGGCCGAACTCGTCGCGATGATCACCTCGCGGCCGAAGATGCAGCAGTTCTGCCACGACGGCAACTGGCTGCCCGCCCGCGAGTCCCTCGACGCGGCGGACATCGGGTACGCCGCGAACTCGGACACCATGCAGCGGTTCATCGACCAGGGGTCGACCATCCCGCTGTCGATGTGAAGGCCGAGAGCGGGCAGTACTTCTCGTCGCTCAACGCGGTGTTCGCCGACTACCTCGACCTGTGCCTGCTCGGGCAGCTCAGCCCGAAGGAGGCCTCGAGCCAGATGATGGAGGCGATGCGCAGTGTCACTGCGAACTGAGACCGCGCCGGTCCGGACCACGGCGTCGGCTGCACCGCCCACCGGCGGAATCCCCGCCGGTGGTGCCGCGCGACGACGTCAGGGCCGGTTCGTCCCCTGGGTGTTCGTCGGCCCCGCCGCACTGCTGTTCCTCGGCTTCTCACTCATCCCGATCGTGACCGCGATCGCCCTGAGCTTCCAGGACTCGAGCACCTCGCTCGGCGACGGCACCTGGGTCGGCGGGAAGAACTTCGTCGACATGGGCTCCGACCCGCTCATCGGGACGGCGCTGCGGAACACGCTCGTCTTCACGATCGGGACCGTCCCGACCGCGATGGCGATCGGCCTCGCCCTGGCGGTGGCGCTGAACCGACCGCTGCCCGGGCGTTCGGTGTTCCGTGCGCTCTTCTTCGTGCCGATGGTCGCCGCCGGCGTCGTGGTCGGCGTCATCATGTCGTGGATCTTCAACGGTGACTACGGCGTCGTGAACAACCTGCTCGAGGCGCTCGGTCTCGGCCGCGTGCCCTGGCTGACCGCGCCCGGCTGGGCGATGGCGACCCTGGTGATCGTCGTCGTGTGGACCCGGATCGGGTTCTGCATGGTGATCTACCTCGGCGCGCTGCAGTCCGTGCCCGCCGAGCTCAAGGAGGCAGCCGCGATCGACGGTGCCTCGCGGTGGGTGCGGTTCCGGACGATCACGTGGCCGCTCCTGCGCCCGACGACGTCGATCCTGCTCAT
>NZ_BACZ01000189.1 GCF_000333375.1 Curtobacterium sp. B18 | reverse complement strand
TCCGCGCACAGGTGACCGTCATGCGGGCACTCAACGCCGACTTCCCCGGCGGCGAGATCTCGTTCAACGAGTACGACGTCTGCTTCAACCTCTCCACCCAGCCCGGGCGACGCTGCCGGATGCGGGAACTGACCAGCCACCTGCTGCTCACCCAGCCGAGCGTCAGCCGCCTGGTCGACCGGCTCACCGCCCGCGGCATCGTCGAGAAGCAGCCCGACCCCGCCGATGCCCGCGGGGTCATCGTCGCCCTCACCCCGCACGGCTTCGACGTCTACCGGGCGGTCGCCGTCCAGCACGCGCAGACCATCGTCGACCAGGTCGGTGCCGGGCTCGACGAAGCCGAGCTCCGGACGCTCACCGAACTCTGCACGAAGCTCCGCACCGCCGCCGGGGCGTCGACGTCCCGTCGCGGCCCCCGGACGATGTCCGACGTCGACGTGGCGGCACGGTGACCGGCGCCCTGGTCTGGCTCCGCGACGACCTCCGTCTCGCGGACAACCCGGCCCTCCGCGCCGCGATCGACCACGGCGGCGCGGTCACCGTCGTGTACGTCCTCGACGAGGAGTCCGCCGGCATCCGCCCGATCGGTGCGGCGGCCCGGTGGTGGTTGCACCACTCCCTCACCGCGCTCGACGCCGAGCTCCGCGGCCGTGGGTCACGACTCGTCCTCCGCCGCGGGCCCGCGGCCGACGTCGTCCACGCGCTGGTGTCCGACACCGGCGCCGACGCGGTGTTCTGGAACCGACGCTACGGCCGGGCCGAACGGGACCTCGACGCCGGGATCAAGTCGGCCCTCACCGACGCGGGGACCGAGGCGCACAGCTTCGCCGCGGCCCTGCTCTGGGAACCGTGGACCGTCCTCACCGGTCAGGGCGAGCCGTACAAGGTGTTCACGCCGTTCTGGCGTGCGGCCCAGGCCATGCCGGAACCCCGCCACCCCCTGCCGAAGCCGCGGGACCTGCCGGCACCCGCCGACACGGCGAGCGACGACCTCGACGACTGGGGGCTGCTGCCGACCCACCCGGACTGGGCCGGCGGACTCCGTGATGCCTGGGAACCCGGCGAACGGGGTGCGCACCGGCGACTCGAGCACTTCGTGACCCACGCGCTCGAGGACTACGACCAGCGGGACGAACCCGCGATGGCAGCGACGAGCGACCTCTCCCCGCACCTGCGCTGGGGCGAGGTCAGCCCCTTCCAGGTCTGGCACCGCCTGCACGGCGAGCTCGAGCCCGAGCAGCGGAAGAACGCGTCGGCGTTCCTCCGGCAGCTCGCGTGGCGCGAGTTCAACTGGCACGAGTACTTCCACTGCGAGGACATCACCTCGGTGAACGTCCGACGCGAGTTCGACGCGTTCCCGTGGCGGGACGCACCCGACGCCGAGATCGACCGCTGGCGGCACGGCACGACGGGGTTCGACCTCGTCGACGCCGGCATGCGGGAGCTCTGGCACTCGGGCGCGATGCACAACCGTGTCCGCCTCGCGACGGCCAGCTTCCTCGTGAAGAACATGCTGGTCGACTGGCGGTC
>NZ_BACZ01000190.1 GCF_000333375.1 Curtobacterium sp. B18 | reverse complement strand
CGCGCCGAACCCCTGGTACAGGTGGTAGCTGCCGCGCAGGACGGCCGTGGACAGGATGATCTGCCAGCGCCCCCACCCGACGGAGCCGAGCCGCTCGTAGAGGTAGCCGATGACGATGACCTCCTCCTGCAGCCCGGAGCGGATCGCCGAGAGCAGCAGGACCGGGATCGTCCACCAGTACGAGTCGAGCGCCGCCGGGTCCACGTTCACCGTGACGCCGAGCGTCCGCCCGGTGAAGTAGAGCGCCAGGCCGGGGATCCCGATCCCGAGGGCGATGAGCGCCGCGCCGCCGAGGTCGGGGCGCACCCGGAACCGGTCGATGCCGAGCCGGCCGAGGTGCGGACGGGTCGTGCTCCAGAGCAGGTAGCAGACGAGCGCGACCGGGGCGAGGTCGACCGCGATGCCCACGAGCTGCCGGGCGAGGTCGACGTACTGCACGGTCGTGGTCGACGTGTTCAGCGCCGTGGACTGCTCGCCGAGCGGCGTCGTCTGCGACAGGTCGTCGATGATCTGCAGCACCGAGTAGAGCGCGCTGCCGCCGAGCGAGAGCAGCAGCACGATGGTGATCTCGATCCACGTTCGCCGACGGCTCATCGGTGGTACTCCTCTCGGTTGCGAACTACCGGTAGACTGGCGTGTCGGGCGTTTCTGCCACCTCGGGGCAGTGCCACCGCGGCGCGCGCGCCACCGTCGGCCGCCCGATCTTCTTCGAACACCAAAGATGTCCTGTATGGCGCTCGCCACCCGGTCCGNAACTGCGCACGTCGCCATCGTGGCACACGTCGACCACGGGCAGACCACCCTCGTCGACGCGATGCTCACGCAGACCAACTC
>NZ_BACZ01000191.1 GCF_000333375.1 Curtobacterium sp. B18 | reverse complement strand
CGTGTTCGACACCGGCCACCAGTCCTACGTGCACAAGCTCGTCACCGGGCGGCAGGACTTCTCGCGGCTGCGCGAGCGGGGCGGCCTCGCCGGGTACCCGCAGCGGCGCGAGTCGGAGCACGACATCGTGGAGTCCTCGCACGCGTCGTCGTCGCTGTCCTGGGCGGACGGCATCTCCCGTGCCTTCGTGCAGACCGGCCAGGCCGACCGGACCGTGGTCGCGGAGCAGCTCGAGGTCCAGGTGCGGCGCGAAGGTGCGCTCGCGCGGCACGTCGAGTGCCTCGACCTCGGCGAGGTACCGGCGCAGCGGCTCCGAGTTCACGAGCATCCGGAAGCCGGCGCGGTAG
>NZ_BACZ01000192.1 GCF_000333375.1 Curtobacterium sp. B18 | reverse complement strand
CCAGCGACGTATTGTCGGGGGTCGCAACGGGCCGGGTCGAAGGTCCCGTCACGGCGCTCGGCGGCCGGCGCTCGGCGCCCGACCCCTCGGCTCAGAGACCGTCGTCGAGCTCGATGTGCTCGTCCGACGGGATCCTGATCGTCTAGACGTCGCGGTCCGTCGGGTGCACCGTCAGGCCGGTGACCGAGACGCCTCCGTACCTGGTGTGCTGGATCGCGGTGAGCTCGTCGCGATCGTCCAAACGCCAGTCCCGCGCCGAGTGGTGGAGATCCGAGCGGGCCGGCCGTGTACTCGTGTCGAACCATCGAGACGCTCCGTCCCGGATGGCATCCGTCGTTCGCAGCGTCCTCTCGTTCCCGGCGCGGTGCGAGCGGCAACGGTCTGTCCACCGCTCCTCGAGGCGCAGAGTCCGCGGGGTGCGGACACGCGAAGAGGGTCAGGCGTCACCCGTCACGGTGCTGGTGCCGATCCGAGCAGGCGTCGCGCACCCGCTGTGACGTGCATCGACTCGTGCTCGGTGAACCGCGACGTCGGCGGCGGGACCGAGCAGGGCCTCGAGGTGCACCCACGGCGGCACCCCGCCACGGAACTCGGCTTCGGATGCGCGGCGGAGGACGCGTTCGGCGTCGTCCGCCGCCGGGTCGGCGGGGAGTACCCGGAGTTCGGTGGCGACGTCGTCGGACATCGCGGGTCCACGCCGCACCGTGACGATGCGGAGCTCCGCGGTGAGGAGTCGGGCGAGTGCTGCCGCTGGGCGGAGGCCGGTGTGGGGATCGTCGGCGCTGAACCCGGTACCGAACCGACCGACGCGGAGCGTGTCGATGCGCGCCCTGCGCGCCCTGCGCGCCGTCCGTCGCTGACGGACGGGGGACCTTCGGCACTGGTCACGGCGCCCGGGACCGCCGAAGCTCGTGACGGCGCTGACCGGCGTCGTCGCTCGAGCGTCGGAGGCTCCGTGGACCGGTCGTCCTCGCAGGGAACGCTCGTCCGCACGCGCCTCGTCGTCGTGTGCGCGGTGGGCATCGTGGCGCTCGTCGCGGCCTGGTCGGGCGCGCCCGGGGTCGTCCCGCCGCTGCTGACCATGACGGCCCTCGCCGCCGCGCTCCTGGCGGCCGTGTCGATGGTCCGCGAGATGGTGCACGGACGCTTCGGTGTCGACCTGCTGGCCGTGACGGCGATCGTCGCCACCGTCGCGGTCGGCGAGTGGCTGGCCGCGTTCGTCGTCGTGCTCATGCTCGTCGGGGGCGAGGCGCTCGAGGCCCACGCGCAGCGACGAGCGACGAGTGCGCTGTCCCGGCTGCTCTCCGACGCCCCGAAGACCGCGCACCGGAGTGTCGACGGTGCCGTCGTGGACGTCCCCGTCGCCGAGGTGGCGGTCGGGGACGTCCTGGTCGTGCGTCCGTACGAGGTCGTGCCCGTCGACGGTCTGCTGGTGACCGACACGGCGACGTTCGACGAGTCGAGACTGACCGGGGAGAGCGTGCCGGTGGGGGTGTCCGCCGGATCGTCGGTGCCGAGCGGTGCTGTCAACGGCACCGCAGCGGTCCTGCTGCGGGCGGATCGGACGGCGGATGCGAGCGAGTACCAGCAGATCGTCGCGCTCGTCTCCGGGGCGATGTCGTCGCGGTCGCCGATGGTCCGACTCGCCGACCGGTACGCGCCGTGGTTCACCGCCTTCGCCGTCGTCCTCGGTGCCGTTTCCTGGTAGGTCGCCGGGGAGCCACGACGGTTCGCCGAGGTCCTGGTGCTCGCCACCCCCTGTCCGATGCTGATCGCGGCACCGGTGGCGTTCCTCGGCGGCATCGGGCGCGCCGCGCGGGCCCGACGTGGTGGTGAAGGACCCATCGG
>NZ_BACZ01000193.1 GCF_000333375.1 Curtobacterium sp. B18 | reverse complement strand
CAGTTCGAGCCGGTCGAGGACGAACTGTGCACCGCCCACGCGCTCGGCGTCGCGCACCGCGGCGAGCCGCTGGAAGTACCAGTGCGTCGAGCCGGAGAGGGTCACGATGCGGTCCCGGACCTGGACGTCGATCGTGTCCGACGGCACGGAGGCATCGGCGTCGAGCGCGGCGCGGACGGCGGAGGCGATGTCCGCGTCGGAGTGGACGCTCGGACCGCGGACGTCGAGCTCCTCGGCGAGGCCGCGGACACCGGTGACGCGCAGCACGGCGCGCGCCGCCTGCACGCGCTGCGTGTGGGAGCCGACCTGCCCGGTGAGGGTGACGACGCCGTCCTCGACCGCGACGCCGACCCCGGCGGCATCGACCCCCGGCGTCCAGTCGAGTTCTTCTTCGACGTCGGCCTTGACGTCGTCGTCCGGACGGTGGTGCACGCTGTGGTCTGTCATGCGATCACGATCCGACCGCGAGCCGACGAGCGCGAGGGTCCTTCGTCCCATCGTCGGCCTGTCGGCTGCTCGTTCGTCGGTGTGTCCGGAGCAGGGACCTTCGGCTCTCGCCGCCGCGCTGTGGCGGACGTAGCGTCACGACGACGGGCGACCGCCCGACGGAGCGGACGGAGCGGATGATGCACGAGGACGTCGAACGGATCACGATCGGCCTGGACGACACCGAGGCGAGCTGGACGGCGCTCCGGTGGGTCGCCGAGCGCGCCGCCCGACATGCCTGCCGCGTCCGCATCCTCCGCGCGGTCGATCCGCTCGAACCCGAAGAAGGGTGGACCCACCACCGACTCGTGGCGGGGCGCTCCCTCGTGCTGCAGTCCGCGCCGGGGACCCAGGTGGAGCTCAGCGCACCGCCGGCGTCGATCGTCGACGCCCTCGTCGACGCCGCGCGGCCGGACGACCTCCTCGTCGTCGGCAGTCATCGCCGACGACGTCTGCAGTCCGCGCTCACCGGGCTCCTGCCCGACCGGATCGCCGGGGCGTCGACCGTCCCGACGGTGATCGTGCCCGATGACTGGCCGAGCGGACAGCTCGATGCCGACGTCGTGCTCGCCGTGGACACGGACACTG
>NZ_BACZ01000194.1 GCF_000333375.1 Curtobacterium sp. B18 | reverse complement strand
CTCGGTCGTCCGACGGTGGACCGCGTCGTGACCACCCCGGACGTCCGGATCGTGTGCGGCTCCTGCAGCTCGCCGCCAGCGCGGAGCAGTACTCGTCGCACACGCTCGCGGCGTCGATCGTGGCGGCAGCGCGCACCGAGGGCATCGCGTTGTGCGGCGCCACGGACGCCGTCGAGTCCGAGTCGGACGGTGTCGCGGCCCGGGTCGACGGGCACGAGGTCGCGGTCGGGACGCTGGCGTTCGCTCGGCGACGTGCACCGGAGTCCGAGCCACTCGTCGTCGCCGGCGGTCGTGTGGTGTCCTACGTGCTCGTCGACGGACGCCCTTCCGGCGCCCTGGTGTTGGGCGACCCGGTGCGTCCTGAGGCCCGGGCGACGGTCGAGGCCATCCGCGCACAGGGGATCGCGGACGTCGTCATGCTCACGGGCGATGCGCAGTCGACCGCCGAGGCGGCGGCGGCGGAGGTCGGCGTCGCCGTGCTCCGAGCCGAGTGCCGTCCGGGCGACAAGGTCTCCGCGGTCCGGGCGCTCACCCGGCGGCCCGTCCTGATGATCGGCGACGGGGTCAACGACGCGCCGGTGCTCGCCGTCGCCGACGTCGGCGTCGCGATGGGCGCCCGGGGTGCGTCGGCCGCGAGCGACACCGCCGACGCCGTCGTCCTGGTGGAGTCGGTCGAACGGGTGGCCGTCGCGCTCCGCATCGGCCGCGACACCGTCCGGATCGCACAGCAGAGCATCTGGATCGGTATGGGCGCGTCGGTCGGCCTGATGCTCGTCGCATCGACGGGTGTCGTGCCCGCCGTGCTCGGCGCGCTGCTGCAGGAGGTCGTCGACGTCGTCACGATCGTCGCGTCGCTCCGGGCCACCGCCGGCCCGACGAGCGCTGCCGGTGGCGGTGCTCCGGTCAGGATCGCGGTACCGGAACGATGACGACCGGCGTCCGTGACCGGTGCATCGTCTCCCGCGCGACGGACCCGAGCAACGCACCACCGAGCGTGGTCCGGTGCCGGCGGCCGACGACCACCATGGACGCGTCCGCCCCCGCGTTCGCGAGGGCGTCGCCCGCGTCGCCCTCCCAGAGCGTGGCACGGACGGGGACGGACGGTTCCCGGATCGCGGCGTGCCGTCCTGCCGCGTCGAGCACGAGCCGCGCGGACTGCTCGTCGGCGCTCGACGCGTCCTCGAGCAGGGCGATCGGACGCGCCGCGACCGGTGCCGTCACGCGCCAGGCGTGCACCAGTCGCAGCGGGCGGCCGGTGTGTCGGGCCTCGTGCAGTCCGAACGCGAGCGCGGCCTCGGACGTGTCTGCATCGACGCCGACGATGATCGGGCCGCTCCCGGACGACCAGTCGTCCGGGACGACGACGGTGGGCACCGCCGCCGACGTCGCGACGCGCTGGGGCAGGGACCCGGTCAGGGCGGAACGGATCGTGTGGCTCCGGTGCGCTCCGATGACGACGAGGTCCGCCGCGGCTGCTGCGGCCACGAGTGTCGGCGCGGCGAAGCCCCGCTCGACCGCGGTCTCGACGACGACTCCCGGGGCTGTGCCGCGGATGAACGCCGCCGCCCCGGCGAGCCGCTCGCGGACGACGAGCTGATCGGTGTCGGTGCGTTCGAGCGCGTGGACGATCCGGATGTGGGTCGGGCCGTCGGCGGCGCGCTCGGCCGCCCATCGCAGTGCCGTCCAGCTTGCCTGGCACGCGTCGAGACCGACGACGATCCGCTCAACGGACATGGAGTGCTCCTGTTCCTCCGAGCCCGCGCGGGAACCGTGTGTGGTCCGTGCGGGCAGCGTCGGCGGCGACGCTAACCGTGCCGGCGGCGTCCGACGAGGGTCGAACGTCCCACGCGAGGTCATCGTCCCGGG
>NZ_BACZ01000195.1 GCF_000333375.1 Curtobacterium sp. B18 | reverse complement strand
CAGCAGGCCCGAAGGCGTTCGAGTAGCCGACGAAGACCATGCCGGCGACGGCGGCCAGGACCCGACATGTTCGCCATGACGAAGAAGTTGCCCTTGCGGGCACTGACCCCGGAGAGGACCGCGGCGCTGGCGTTGCCCCGACGGCGTAGACCTGGCGGCCGAAGATCGTGTTCTTCGTGATGAAGCCGTAGATGATCGTGAGGACGCCGAGGATGATCGCGACGATCGGGATCGACGTGCCGACGGGGCCGGCGGCGAACAGGTAGGTCGCGACGAGCGTGACGGCGACGAGGATGCCCGTGCGGACGATCGACACCCACAGCGGCGGGACCTCGGCCTGCATCTTCTTGCGGCGGCCGCGGCCACGCACCTCGATGACGATGAGCGCGATGATCGTGGCGAGACCGATGAGCAGCGTGCCGTTCGAGAAGCCGAAGTCCGGGCCGAAGTCGCCGAGGTAGCCGGCACCGATGACGTTGTACGAGTCCGGGGTCGGCACCGAGGTCGACTGCCCGATGATCTGGTTCGCACCGCGGAAGATGAGCTGACCGGCGAGCGTCACGATGAAGGCGGGCACGCGGACGAACGCCACCCAGAAGCCCTGCCAGGCACCGACGAGCGCACCCACGGCGAGGCCGAGGATGATCGCGGCCCAGACCGGCCAGTGCCACACGGAGATCGACTGGGCGACGATGATGCCGACGAACGCCGCGACCGAACCGACCGAGAGGTCGATGTGGCCCGCGATGATCACCATCACCATGCCGAGCGCGAGGATGAGGATGTAGGAGTACTGCAGGAACAGGTTGATGACGTTCGTCGGCTCGAGGATCAGGCCGTTCGTCGTGATCGAGAAGAAGATCACGATCGCGATCAACGCGATGATCATGCCGTACTGGCCGATGCTGTTGCCCTTGCCGAACAGCAGTTTCAGGTTCTTCATGAGACGAGAGCGCCCTTCCGCGCGGAGGTCATGCTGCGCATGAGCGTTTCTGGATCGGCCTGTTCCGAGGGGATGTCGGCCGTGATCTGGCCCTCGAAGATCGTGTAGATCCGGTCGGAGAGGCCGAGGAGTTCGGGGAGCTCGGAGGAGATGAGGATGATGCCCTTCCCCTCTGCGGCGAGCTGCTGGATGATGCCGTAGATCTCGAACTTGGCGCCCACGTCGATGCCGCGGGTCGGCTCGTCGAGGATGAGGATGTCCGGGTCGGTGAACATCCACTTCGACAGGACGACCTTCTGCTGGTTCCCGCCGGAGAGCTTCCCGACGTTCTCCTCGACGGTCGGCACCTTGGTGCGGAGCATCTTGCGGTACTTCTCGGCGACGTTGTACTCCTCGAGGGAGTCCACGACGCCGGCCTTGGAGATCTTCGGCAGGTCGGCCGCGACGGTCGACCGCTTGACGGTGTCGAGCAGGTTGAGGCCGAGCGCCTTGCGGTCCTCGGAGACGTACCCGATGCCGTGCTCGATCGCCTGCTGGACGTTGGCGACCTTGATCTCCTCGCCGTCCTTGATGATCTGGCCGCCGAGCCACGTGCC
>NZ_BACZ01000196.1 GCF_000333375.1 Curtobacterium sp. B18 | reverse complement strand
GATCGAACACGCACACGACCTCGCCTCCGGGACGATCGAGGCGGTGGCGTTCGCTGCACCCCTGATCGACGAGGTGACGACCGGCCGGATCACCCGGGCCGAGTGGGTCCGGGTCGTCGGCGAGCGCATCGGCGACCCGGCGGCGGCCGAGGCCTGGGGTCGGCAGCCGTTCACCCCGGACGCCGAGGTCCTCGATCTCGTCGACGAGCTGCGTGCGGCGGGTTGCACGACCGCGGTCCTGACGAACGGCACCGACGGCGTCCCCGCCGAGGTGGCGACGTTCGGCCTGCACGACCGGGTCGACGCCGTGTTCAGCTCGCACGAGATCGGCTTCACGAAGCCCGACGTCCGGGCGTTCCGGCACGTGCTCGACGCGCTCGACCTCGACGGCCCAGAGGTGTTCTTCACCGACGACTCGGAGCGGAAACTCGGTGGTGCGATCGAGCTCGGCATGCCGGTGCACCACTTCGCCGGGGTCGACGGACTCCGGGCAGCGCTGCGCTCGAGCGGCATCGACGCCGTCGACGTGCGGATCGACGGGGACCGCACGGCACTCGACCAGGCACTCGCGACGAAGCTGGTGCCGTGACCGAACTCCGACCCGTCGACCTCGACCGCTGGCCCCGCCGCGAACACTTCGCGCACTACCGCGACCGCGTGCCCTGCACGTGGGAGATGACCGTCGAGCTCGACGTGACGGACTTCGCCGAGACCGTCCGCGCGACCGACCGTCGGACGTACGCGTCGCAGATCTGGGCCATCGCGTCGGTCGTGAACCGGCACGCCGAGTTCCGCATGCAGCTGCAGGACGACGGGTCACCAGCGGTCTGGGACGTCGTGCACCCCATGTTCACGGTGTTCCACGCCGACACCGAGACGTTCTCGGTCCTGACGGTCCCGTACGACGAGGACCCGGCCCGCTTCCACGAGGCGGCGGTCGCGACGATGGAGCGCTACCGGGACGACCACCGGATGTTCCCGCAGGAGGACCGCCCGCAGAACGTGTTCGACATCTCGACACTGCCGGGGGCGTCCTTCACCGGGTTCGCCCTGCACGTGCGGGACGGATGGGACCACCTGCTGCCGATCTTCACGATCGGGCGGTACCGGTTCGTCGAGGGGCGCACCGTCATGCCGCTCGCGATGCAGGTCAACCACGCGGTGACGGACGGCTTCCACGCGTCGCGGTTCGTGACCGAGCTGCAGACGGTGTTCGCCGAGGCCGGCTGGCTGCGCCGCTGACCGACGGGTCCGGGCCGCGCCCCGGGCCAGGCGCCTGATCGGGTCGGGTGCCCGCCCGGGTCAGGCGCGCTCGTCGATCGACCGTGCGCCGGGCACGGGCGGCGCCGGGTCGTCCGATGCCTCCGGGTCGTCCGCGCGGGCCCACTTCACGGTCCACCGCACGAGGGGCTGCACGCGCTCCCAGGCGTCCACGACGTCGGCCAGCGGGCTCGTGAGCGGCAGGTGCAGCAGCGCGGCGTAGTGCTGCATGCGCAGGAGTCCGATCCGGGGGTGGTCCGCCGGGTACCCGCGCGGCGCGGTCTTCAGCGGCGGACCGGCGAGCTCGAAGCCGGCGTCGGTGAGCTCGTCGAGCACGCGCTGCAGGGCGGCGGCCGCCTGCGGGTGCTCGTCGATCGCGGTGCGGGCCGCGGTCAGCTGCGCGCGGGACGGCGTGTAGAGCCCGCCGCCGGCCTGGATCCCGTCGACCCCGGCGCTCAGGTAGACGCCACCCGCGGTGAGCCCGGTGTCCTCGCGGTAGGGGCGTTTGTCGGGCGTGAAGCGCAGGTCGCGGTGCTGGCGGAGGACACGGCCGGATCCGTACCGCCGCTCGGCCTCGGCGAGCAGCGCCTCCATCGGCTCCTGCACGTGCCGCTGCC
Source organism: Curtobacterium sp. B18 (assembly GCF_000333375.1). GTDB lineage: Bacteria > Actinomycetota > Actinomycetes > Actinomycetales > Microbacteriaceae > Curtobacterium. Next base: position 5,977 of record NZ_BACZ01000196.1, on the reverse strand, counting down.
AGTCGTCGCGGTGGTCCTCGAACCACGCGGTGTCGTTGTGCGCTGCGAGGCCCCGGAAGAAGGCCGCGAGCGCCGGTCGGAAGGGCGTGTCGGTCACGGGTTCCTCCGGGTCTGGTCGGTCAGGTCCGCAGCTCGGTCCGCCGCGGTTTGAGTCGCTCGGGCGCGTCGGTCGCCGGCGTCCACTCGCAGGTGAACGTCCCGCGGTACCCGAACAGGAACCCGAAGACCCGATTGTGCACCTCGAGGTCGACGTGAAACGCCTGGTCGTCCTCCGACCACCACTCGTTGAGGGTCGCCCGACCGCTGAACAGCATCGGGAAGCGGAACGCGATCGGGCCCTCGTAGAAGCGCTGGGCGTCCGAGGTGAGCACGAGTCCGCCGCGGTCGTCGACGGCGAGGTCGAGGTCCACCGCGAGGTGCTGGTGCGACCCGAGGTAGTCGAGCACCCGGCCGTCCGCGAGGACCATCGTGGCGTCGAACCGCGCCGTCCGCCCGGGCTTGGTCGTGTAGGTCCGGACGAAGGTCACCGTCTCGCGGCCGTACCGGTCGCGGTACGGGTAGTTCTCGATCGTGAAGGGCACGTCGGTCCCGACGTCCGGCACGAGGATGTTCCGCAGCCGACCGATCTGCAGGAACGGCACGGTCCACCACGGTCCCCGACGGATCGACGTCATCACCCCGCGGCCGGTGCACGCCTCGGCCGCGTCGAGCCCCACACCGAACCGGCGACGCATCATCGGGTGCAGCCGCTGGAAGTCGGCGCCGAGCGCCTCCTCGAACACCGAACTCATCGATCCCCTCCCGGATCGGGCAGCGCCGCCAGCGTGGCGGGCGCGTCGTGCAGCTGGTCGCCTCGACGAGAGCCGCCCGCGGGTGCGCGGCGGGTCCGGGAGGCGCGGGGCCGGTCCCGTCGCCACGGCTGCAGCACCGAGGTGAGCGGCCAGGCCTCCGGCTCGGCACCGCCCTCGACCCAGATCCGGAGGCGGTCGAAGCTCCACGCCGTCGCCCAGCCCAGGAGGGGCCGGACCACCACGTCGAGGATCCCCCAGCCGGGGTCGTAGTCGTAGCCGGTGACGAACCGGGTGCGCCCGTCATCGGTCGGCACGTACCGCCAGTAGCCCCGACCGGCACGGATCGGTGAGAGCCGGTCGTCGGTGGCGAACCGCAGCGCCGAGGTCCTCGTGCCGTCCGCCCGTCGCCGCTCGCCGATGCTCACCCCGGTCCCGTGCACGTCGTGCAGCGGGGAGCGCCGGACGTACGTGAAGCGGGCCGCGCCGTCCGCGTCCGCCGGCTCGGGGACGATCTCGGAGAACCGGACGTCCCACCGCACGTGCTGCACGGGGTCCTGCGTCGCCGCCCACACCCGGTCGACGTCGGCGTCGATGATGGTCTCGACGTAGATGCCACGCTTCCCCACAGGCCGAGCGTAGGGCACCGCTCACCCCGGGCGCGGGTCCGCCGCGTGAACCGTGACCGTTCCGGTTCACGATCCCCGGGTTCCGCGAACCGGAACGGTCACGGCCCGAGGAGGACACGACCTCTACGCTGGCTCCATGACGTCGCAGTCGGCACCCCGTCCACGCCGCACGATCGGACTCGTGGGCGCCGGCGGCATCGCGGTCGCCCACGTCCCCGGGCTGCTCCGCCTCGGTGACGTCGTCGTGCACTCGCAGGACGGCGCGCACGAACTCGCCGCGGCCTTCGCGGACGAGGCCGCGCGGGGCGGCAGCACGATCACCGTCGCCGACTCGCTCGACGAGCTGCTGGCGGCGGTCGACCTCGTCGACGTCGTCGTCCCGACGCCCGCCCACGCCGCCGTCGTCCGTCGGGCGCTCGCGGCCGGACGGCACGTCGTCTCCGAGAAGCCGCTGGCCCGCACGGACGCCGATGCCGAGGACCTCGTGGCGCGCGCGGCGGACGCGGGCCTGCACCTCTACCCGGCCCACGTCGTGCGCTGGTTCCCCGCGTACCGGCGGCTGCACGAGGCCGTCACCGCGGGCCTCCTGGGCGACCTCGCCGTCCTGCGCTTCTCGCGCTCCGGCGCGTTCCCGACCCGGGTGGCGTGGTTCGGCGACCGGGCGCAGTCCGGCGGCATCGTGATGGACCAGATGATCCACGACCTCGACATCGCCCGCTGGGTGGCCGGTCCGGTCACCCGGGTGTCCGCGGTCACCGTCCGCGCAGGAGACGCCGAGCACCCGGTCGAGGCCGCGCACGTCCTGCTCACCCACGCGTCCGGCGCGATCAGCCACGTCGCCGGGCTCTGGGGCCCGCAGCACCTCGCCTTCAGCACCGAGTACTCCGTGACCGGCACGCTCGGCAGCCTGGCGCACTCGTCCCTCGCCGAGGAGGACACCCGCGCCGACCTCGCGACACCGACCGCGGTGGACGGGTTCCTGCCACCGGTCGACCCCGCCGAGGACCCGTACGCCCTCGAGCTCGCCGACTTCGTCGCGGCGTCCGAGGGCGGACCGCTCCCCCGTGTCAGCGCTCGGGACGGTGCCGTCGCGGTGCGCATCGCCAACGCCGCCCTCGCGTCCATCGACTCCGGTCAGCCCGTGGAGGTGACGCTGTGACACTCCGCGTCGGTGTCCTGTCCTTCGCCCACACGCACGCGATCGGGTACCTGTCCGCACTCGCCGCGATGCCCGACGTCGAGGTACGCGGGACCGACCCCGGCGGCGTCTCGACCGGGACGGCACTCGGCGAACTCCGCGGCGCCGACCTCGCCGGAGCCCAGGGCGTCCGGTACGCCGAGTCGGTCGACGACCTGCTCGCGTGGGGCCCGGACGCCGTCGTCGTGACGAGCGAGAACGCCCGGCACCGGGAGTTCGTCGAACGCGCTGCCGCCGCGGGTGCGCACGTCCTCTGCGAGAAGCCGCTCGCGACCTCGTGGGAGGACGGCCTGGCCATCCGTGACGCCGTCCAGCGCGCCGGGGTGACGCTGATGACGGCCTACCCGGTGCGCTTCGCCTCGGCGTTCGACCGGTTGCGGGCCACGCACGCCTCCGGGGCACTCGGCACGGTCCTCTCGGTCTGCGGCGCGAACAACGGGATGCTCCCGCTCACCCGCGACTGGTTCACCGACCCGGCACTGAGCGGTGGTGGCGCGATCGTCGACCACGTCGTGCACGTCGCCGACCTCGTCGACGGGCTGACCGGCGCGCGACCGGTGTCCGTCACGGCGGTCGCGAACCGGGTGCTGCACGCGGGTCGTGCCCACGCCGAGACCGCCGGGCTCGTGACGATCACGTACGACACCGGGATGATCGCCGCGATCGACTGCTCGTGGAGCCGTCCGGACACGGCGCCGGCCTGGGGCGGGTTGACCCTGGACGTCGCCGGGACCGGCGGGACGGTCTCGGTCGACTTCTTCGGCGCTGCCGCCCGCGGACTCGACGCGGTCGGCGGGCGACCGATCGAACTGCGGTACGGGGCGGACCACGACGTGCCGATGCTGCGGACGTTCCTGAGCGCCGTCCGGGCCGGTGTCCAGCCCCAGCCCGACGTCGAGGTCGGGCTGCGGACGCTGTCGATCGTCCTCGCGGCGCAGGAGTCGCTGCGGACCGGCAGGACGGTGCTCGTCCCGACGGCGTGACCGACGCGTCGCCGCGGCGACCCCACTGCGGAGGGGAGGCGCGTGGCGGCCCCGACCCGTGCCTCCAGGCCGGCACGCGGCCGGACGGGAGGCGCACGACCGGCCCGACCCGCGCCTCCCGTCCGTCACCCGCCAGGCGGGGCATGCTGGTCGCATGACCTCCGCGCCGTACGCCAACTCGTTCGGGGCCGCTGCCGACGCCTACGAGCGCGGGCGCCCCGGGTACCCGGACGCGGCGGTCGACTGGCTCCTGCCGTCCGGTGCCCGACTCGTCGCCGACGTCGGTGCGGGCACCGGGAAGTTCACCAGGAGCCTCGTCGGACGCGCCGCCGAGGTCGTCGCGGTCGAACCCGACCGGGCCATGCGCGAGCGACTCACGGCCGTGCTGCCGGGCGTGCGGACGCTCGCGGGCAGCGGCGAGTCGATCCCCCTGCCCGACGGGAGCGCCGACGCCGTGACGTTCGCGCAGGCCTGGCACTGGGTCGACCCGGCGCAGGGTGCCCACGAGGCAGCCCGGGTGCTCCGGCCCGGCGGGGTCCTCGGGCTGGTGTGGAACGTCCGCGACGAGACCCGACCGTGGGCCGCCCGGATCAGCGCGATCCTGGCCCAGCCCGAGTCGCGGGCGAGCGTCCAGAGCGCACCTGTCGTCGGCGCACCGTTCGACCCCGACGCCGTCGAGCACGAACGGTTCCCGTGGGTGCACGAGCAGGACCGCGCGGCGTTCCTCGACATGGTCGCCTCGCGCAGCTACGTCATCGTGCTCCCGCCCGACGAGCGCACCGCACTGCTCGACCGGGTGCGACGTGCGCTCGACGAGGACCCGGAGACCGCCGGCCGCGCGACGATCCCGGTCGGCTACACGACCTACGCGCACCGGTCCGTGCGGCCCTGACCCGTCCCCGCGCTACGCTCGTGCCGATGCGCGCGACCGTGCGGGACGTGGCTGCCCTCGCCGGGGTGTCGCCGAAGACCGTCTCCAACGTGATCAACGGCGGCGTCGTGGTGCGCCCGGAGACCCGGCAACGGGTCGAGCAGGCGCTCGCCGAGCTCGACTACGTGCCGAACCTGTCCGCCCGGGGCCTGCGCAACGGACGTTCCGGGGCGATCGCCCTGACGCTGCCCGAGATGTCCAGCGCCTACTCCGCCGAGCTCGCGCAGTGGTTCGTCGAACTCGCGCGGGACCGCGGCTGGACCGTGCAGCTCGACCAGACGGCCAACGACCCCGCCCGCGAGCGTGACCTCGTCTCGCGCGCCCGGGCGCACCTCGTCGACGGGCTGATCCTCAACCCGGTGTCGCTCAGCGCGAGCGTCCTCGCCTCCACCGAGGGCCTGCCCCCGACCGTCGTCATCGGCGAGGTCGAGCCCGAGCACGTCGACCAGGTGCACGTCGACAGCCGTGCCGCTGCCGAGCAGGTCACGTCGTACCTCGTCGGACGGGGGCACCGGCGGATCGCGATCGTCGGGGCCGCCCGCGCCGTCGAGGCCACCGCGACGAGCGAGCTGCGGGAGCGCGGGTACCTCGCCGGTCTCGCCGGAGCCGGGATCGCGGCCGACCCCGGGCTCCGCGTCCCGCTGGCCGCGTGGACGACGAGTGCGGCGGCGTCGGCGTTCGCGGCGTGGCTCGACGACCACCCGCTGCCCGACGCCGTGTTCGCCTTCACCGACTCGATCGCGTTCGGCGTGCTGCACGTCCTCGCGGCCCGCGGCGTGCGGGTCCCCGAGCAGGTGAGCGTCGTCGGGTTCGACGACGTCGACGGTGCCGCCTACGCGATCCCCGCCCTCACCACGGTGTCGTTCGACCGACGAGCGTTCGCGACCGCGGCGCTCGATCTCCTCACCCGGCGGATCGAGGACCGCGAGGCGCCGCCCGAGACCGTCGTGGTCCCGCACCGCATCGTCGAGCGCGCGAGCGTCAGTCCGCGCTGACCTCGGGGTCCGCCGCCGCCAGCACCGCAGCACGCGTTCGCGGGTCGCCGAGGATGCGGAAGTGCCCGCCGACCGGCACCCGCACGTTCGTCGCCCCGGCGAGCGCGCTGCCCTCGGGGATGAGCGTGTCGAACACGCCGTACACACTCGTGATCCGGGCGTTCGCGTCGAGCTCCCGTGCGAGGCCGGCGAGCACCGGGTCGCTCGACCGGAACGCACGGAGGTGCCGCACGGGCGCCAGGCGTGCGTACCCGGAGCCGGCGAAGGGCGTCGACACCGCGACCATGCGGTCGATCCGGCCGTGGTCGTCGAGCCGCGTCATCGCGTACTTCCCGATGAGTCCGCCCTTGCTGTGCGCGACGAGCAGGACGTCGTGCAGGTCGTGCGCCTCGAGGTACGCCAGCACCTCCGCCGCGGACTCCGGGACCGGGCGCAGGTTGTGTCGCAGCACCG
>NZ_BACZ01000197.1 GCF_000333375.1 Curtobacterium sp. B18 | reverse complement strand
GATCACGGACGCGCTCGACGAACTCGCTCGGGAAGACCCGGGCGACGTCCTGGTGTTCCTGTCCGGCGAGAACGAGATCCGCGACGCCCAGGACGCCATCGAGGGCAAGCACTACCCCGGCACCGAGGTCCTGCCCCTCTACGGCCGTCTGTCCGCCGCCGACCAGCACCGCGTCTTCGAGCGCCGCAGCACCCCGGGGATCCGCCGTCGGGTCGTCCTCGCCACGAACGTCGCCGAGACCTCCCTGACGGTCCCGGGCATCAAGTACGTCGTCGACACCGGCACCGCCCGCATCTCCCGGTACTCGCCACGCGCCAAGGTACAGCGGCTCCCGATCGAGGCGATCTCGCAGGCGAGCGCGAACCAGCGCTCCGGTCGTGCTGGCCGGACGAGTGCCGGCATCGCGATCCGGCTCTACTCCGAGGACGACTTCGGCCGTCGTCCGGAGTACACCGACCCAGAGATCCTGCGGACGAACCTCGCCGCGGTGATCCTGCAGATGATCTCCCTCGGCTTCGGCGACATCGAGGCGTTCCCGTTCCTGCAGCCGCCGGACTCCCGGGGCGTCAAGGACGGCCTCGACCTGCTCCGCGAGCTGCGCGCCGTCGACGGCTCCGGCTCGATCACGAAGACCGGGCGGCAGCTCACCCGGCTCCCGATCGACCCGCGGCTCGGACGCATGGTGCTCGAAGCCGGTCGACAGGGCGTCGGGCGCGAGGTCATCGCCGTCGTCAGCGCCCTGAGCATCCAGGACCCGCGCGAGCGTCCCCTCGAGAAGCGTGCGCAGGCCGATCAGCTGCACGCCCGGTTCGCCGACCCGACGAGCGACTTCCTGACCCTGCTGAACCTCTGGAACCACATCGAGGACAAGCAGGACGAGCTCTCGTCGAGCGCCTTCCGCCGCCTGTGCAAGGCCGAGTTCCTGAACTACCTCCGCATCCGCGAGTGGCAGGACCTGTACCGGCAGCTCTCGCGGGCGGCGAAGCAGGTCGACGTCCGCATCGGGCAGGCCCGGTCCGACGACGGCGACGCTGTGCACCGGTCGCTGCTCGCCGGGCTCCTCAGCCAGATCGGTCTGCGCGACCGCGAGAAGCGCGACTACCTCGGATCGCGGAACACCCGGTTCGTGGTGTTCCCGGGCAGCGTGCTGGCGAAGAAGCAGCCGGACGCGGTGATGGCCGCCGAACTCGTCGAGACGAGCCGGCTCTTCGCCCGCACGGTCGGCCGGATCGACCCGGCCTGGGTCGAGCCCCTCGCCGGCGACCTCCTGAAGCGGACGTACGGCGAGCCCCACTGGGAGAAGAAGCAGGGCGCTGCCGTCGCGTACGAGCGCGTCACCCTGTTCGGCGTGCCGATCGTGCAGCGACGTCGGGTGCAGTACAAGCGCGTCGACCCCGAGCACTCGCGCGAGCTCTTCATCCGGCACGCCCTCGTCGAGGGCGAGTGGGACGCGCAGCAGGCGTTCGACCGCGACAACCGGAAGCTCCGCCGCGAACTGGAGCAGCTCGAGGAGCGCACCCGTCGCCGCGACATCCTCTTCGACGACGAGCGGGTCTTCGAGTTCTACGACGCCCGTGTCCCGGCCGACGTCGCCACCACGCGGGACTTCGAGGGCTGGTGGCGGCAGACGCGGCGCGACCAGCCGGACCTGCTCACCATGCGCCGGTCCGACCTCCTCGACGAGGACGCTGCGGAAGCCGCTCAGGACCAGCAGGAGTACCCGACCCAGTGGCGGAGCGGCGACCAGCGCCTTGCGATCAAGTACCGGTTCGAACCCGGCGCGCAAGACGACGGCGTGAGCGTGCAGGTGCCGCTCGCGTTGCTCCCCCGTATGCGCGAAGAGGGCTTCGACTGGCAGGTGCGCGGCCTCCGCAAGGAGCTCGTCACGGCGCTCATCAAGTCCCTGCCGAAGCAGATCCGGAAGAACGTCGTCCCCGCTGCAGACTGGGCCGAGAAGATCGTCGCCGAGCTTCCCGACGACGCCCCGACCGAGCCGACAGAGTCGTTCCGCGCCACCCTCGCCACGGCGATCCAGCGCATGACCTACGTGCCGGTTTCGGAGTCGGACTTCGACCTCTCGCGGGTCCCGGCACACCTCCTGCCGACGTGGGCGGTCGTCGACGAGCGCGGCCGTCGGGTCGAGGCCGGCAAGGACCTCTCGGCCCTCCAGACGAAGCTCAAGGACCGGACGCAGCAGAGCGTCGCCTCGGCGACGACGCGCGCCGCAGGGCGTCCAGGAGGCGCGGCTCGCGTCGCGTCCGCTGCCTCCGGTGGCGCCGTGGAGGGGTCGGGGCTCACCGCCTGGCCGTCCGACGACCTGCCGCAGGTGCTCGACACGAAGCAGGCGGGTGGCGTGATCCGCGCCTACCCGTCCCTCGTGGAAGAGGGCGACGGCCCGAAGGCGACGGTCGGCGTCCAGCTGCTCGCGACGCCGTCCGACCGGGCCGTGCGGATGCCCGCGGGTGTCCGGCGGCTCGTCATGCACGCCGTGCCCTCGCCGGTCTCCTACATCCAGTCCCACCTGACCGCGCAGGAGAAGCTCGCGCTCGCCGCCAGCCCGTACCCCTCCACCGCGGCGCTCTTCGACGACGTCCTCGCGGCGGTCGTCGACGCCGGGATCCGCAGGGCGCACCCCGACGGGCTGGTGTTCACCAAGGCCGACTTCGAGGCCGTGCGGGACACCGTGTCCGCGACGGTCGTCGACACCATGTTCACGGCCGTGTCCGAGGTCGCTGCCGTCCTCGCCGCGCACCGGGCCGCGGAACGATCGCTCAAGCAGGCCAACTCGATGTCGCTGCTGCCGGCGCTCACGGACATGCGGCAGCAGATGGAGCGACTCGTGTTCCCCGGGTTCGTCGCGGTCGCGGGGCTCGATCGGCTGCGGCGCATCCGGGTGTACCTGCAGGGTGTCGACACTCGCGTGCAGAAGCTGCTGCAGAACCCCGGGCGCGACGCCACCTGGATGCGCGAGGTCACCGTCGCGACCGACCGCTACCTCGACGCCGGGGGCACCTTCCCACCGGCCGCGGGGGCGCACCCGGAGCTCGTGCACGCCCGATGGATGCTCGAGGAGTTCCGGCTCAGTCTCTTCGCGCAGGAGCTCGGCACGGCCGAGACTGTCTCGCTGCAGCGCATCACGAAGGCCCTGGCCGCCACGCGCTGATCCCGCTAGCGTGTCGGCCATGATCGGCACGCTCGACGTCATCGTCCTCGACTGCGCGGACCCCCGTGCGCTCGCCCGCTTCTACGCCGAACTGCTCGGCGGCGAGATCGTGGGCTTCGACGAAGGATGGGCAGAGGTGGCCCTGCCCTTCACGGAACCACGACCGATCCTCGCGTTCCCAGCGGTGGCGGAGTACGCGCGCCCGAATGGCCGGGCA
>NZ_BACZ01000198.1 GCF_000333375.1 Curtobacterium sp. B18 | reverse complement strand
GTGACGCCCTCCTGGACCTCTTCGAGGGTGCGCCCGCGACTCTCCGGCACGAACTTCCAGATGAAGAGCAGGGCGAGGACGCCGACGGCCGCGAACCCGAAGAAGGTGCCCGTGATGCCGGTCGCGGCGACGATCGTCGGGAAGTACAGCCCGAGGAACGCGTTCGCGATCCAGAGGCAGAACACCGAGATGCCCATGCCGAGTGCGCGGATCTGGGTCGGGAAGATCTCGGACAGGATCACCCACGTCGCGATGTTGAGGAACGTCTGCATCGAGCCGACGAACGCGACGACGAGGAACAGGATCACCCACGGGCGGGCGGGGTTGCCCTCGACCAGGGTCATCGACGCGATCCCGATGAGGAAGTGGCAGACGGTCGTCAGCGAGTAGCCGAGGATGAGCGTCGTGCGCCGGTTGATCTTCTCCATGTTGCGGATCGCGATCACGCCGCCGATCACCGCGATGACCCCCGGCGCGATGTTCGCGATGAGCGCTGTCTGGTCCGCGAAGCCCGACTCGACGAGCACGGTCTGGCCGTAGTACATGATCGAGTTGATGCCGGTGAGCTGCTGCGCCACCCCGATGCCGGCACCGATGAGCACGATGCGGATCAGCCACTTGTTGCCGAGCAGGGTGCGCCAGCCGCTCTGCCGCTCGACGTCCGCCTCGAGCTCGTTCGACCGCGTGATGTCCTCGAGTTCGGCGTGGGCGCGCTCGCGGGAGCGGATCTGCCCGAGCACCTCGAGGGCCTCGTCGTCGCGCCCCTTGGAGGCGAGCCACCGCGGCGACTCCGGCACGCGGAGCATGCCGACGAACAGCGCGATCGCCGGCAGGGCACAGACGGCGAGCATGACGCGCCAGACGCCGTCGCCCTCGCCCCAGAGGAAGCCGATGATCGCGTTTACCACGAACGCGGCGAGCTGGCCGATCACGATCATCAGCTCGTTCCGTCCGGACAACGACCCGCGGATCTCGTACGGCGCGAGTTCCGCGAGGAACACCGGCACCACCGTCGAGGCACCACCGACCGCCAGGCCGAGCAGGACGCGACCGACGACCATCACCCCGAAGACCGGGGCGAACACGCAGACGAGCGTCCCGACGAAGAACGTCACGGCGAGCAGGATGATCGTCCTGCGGCGCCCCCAGCCGTCGGCGATCCGGCCGCCGAGCATCGCGCCGATCGCCGCCCCGAAGAGGAGCGAGCTCGTGACCACGCCCTCGGTGAGGTTCGTGAGCCCGAGCTCCTGCTTCATCGGCAGCAGGGCGCCGTTGATCACACCGGTGTCGTAGCCGAAGAGCAGGCCGCCGAACGTGGCCACGAGTGCGAGGACGCCGAGGCGTCGGACGTGCGGGCCGTGTCCGACCGGCGGGAGGGGGACGCTCGTGGCTGTCGGTCTGATGTCGACCATTCGGTGACTCCTTCGTCAGTGATCGGGCTGCATCGCTGTGGAGGATCGTAGCCCGAATCCATGTCCTGTCAATCGGTCATACACACGGAATGACGAATGGATGGCTCCGCGAAAGCCCCGGTCAGCGATCACTCGCCGTCGCCGGCGGGGTCGTCGAGCACGTCACCCAGCGACGGCATGTCCGCACCGTGGTCGGTGTAGCGACGGACGGTGCGTCGAGCGGCGGCACTCGCGGCGCCCGAGAGCCGGGGGTTCCGTCGTGCAGCGTCGGCCACGCGTCCAGCGTGCCCGGCGGTCG
>NZ_BACZ01000199.1 GCF_000333375.1 Curtobacterium sp. B18 | reverse complement strand
CCGTGTCCTCAACGAGGCGTGGATCAGCCGGTTCTTCACGCTCGAGGACGAGGACCGGAAGCTCCTGGGCGACCCGCTCGGGCAGATCGTCGAGCCCGGTGGCGCGGCCTTCGTCGCACGGCTCGGATCGGACGGGCCGGTCATCGGCTGCGTCGGCATCGCGCCCGTCGGGCCCGGGGTGTTCGAGCTGGTCAAGATGGCCGTCTCGCCCGAGCACCAGGGGCACGGCACCGGCCGGAAGCTCATCGCCGCGGCGCTCGAACGTGCCCGGGCGATCGGTGCGCACCGGGTGGTGCTGGAGAGCAACGCGCAGCTGGCCAGCGCGGTGCACCTGTACGAGGCGTTCGGGTTCCGGCACCTCGGCCACGACGAGGTCGCGCCGAGCCCCTACGCGCGCGCCGACGTCCACATGGCGCTCGACCTCTGACCCGCCGACCGGCGCGACCGAGCCGGCCGGCGCGACCGTCGCGTCCGGGCCGAGCGCCGCGTCCGGGCCGGCCGGCGCGTCCGGCGCGTCCGCCGCGTCCGGGCAGCCGGTACGCTCGCGGCATGGCGACACACGAGGTGCAGGCCGTCCGCGAGCGCGGCGCGTGGCAGGTGTTCATCGACGGGTTCCTGGTGACCGAGGTCACCCGGTGGCCGTCCGTCGGGTTCGTCGCCCGCGAGTGGATCGCGCTCACCGAAGAGGTGCCCGCGCGCGAGGTCGACATCACGATCCGCGTGGTCGGCCGCAACCAGTACGTGGCCTGACGTCCCCCGTCAGCGAGCAGCTGCGACGAGCTGCTGCGCCCGTTGGTGCGACACGTGGAGCAGCGGGCCGATCTCCCGCACGGTGAGCCCGGACTCGTGGAGGACAAACGCCGCAGCTGCGGTCTCCCTCGCCGCCTCGACGCGCGCACGCTCGGATTCCTCCCGAAGCGCCCGGGCACGGTCCAGGTGTGCCTGCGCCGCTTCGGGCATCGCCACCTCGACAACGAGCTCGAACGACTCCGGATCACGGTCGTCGTTCATCAGCGAGAGCCAATCGCGAGCCATGAGCTCGATCTCGCGTTCGCGCTTTGCCTGCGTCCGGACGACCCCGTCGATCGAGATCACCCAGTACTTCGTGCCTCGTTCGGCTCGTACCGTGTGTCGGCTCATCGTCGGCCATCTCCTTGTCGTTCGCATTCGCGGAGGATGCTGCGCGCCGTCAGCTCCTCCACCTCTCGGTGTCTCGGGACGGCGATCGTGTTCGGACCGAACCGGAACAGGTCGTGACGCCCGCCGTGGCGCTGGAACACGAACCCGACACCCTGCTCGTCGGCTTTCCGAGCAAGCCGGCGGAGCAACTCCGTGCGCCTCACGGTAGTTGCCCAACTGTCGGTAGGCAACTCTGTCTAGTTCCGTTGGACAAGTGAGATCCGTGTGGTCGCATGCACCGCCCGTGACGGGCCACAGACCGCTGCGCCGGAGCAGCGACACCACCGGTGGACAGGTGTGGCCAGCGGGGCGCTGTGGAGGAATGTCTGGGCACGGGCCGACGCCGCGCGCTGCGACCGTCTGCGCGACCTGCACGGACCGTTCGTGGTGCCCTCGGCTCGCCGCCTCATCGAGGCGCGCCGGACCGAGCAGCCGACCCGCGCCTCCAGGGCGACGCCGACAGCCGACAGCCGACAGCCGACAGCTGACGGCTCACACCCGCCCGCCGCTCACGCGACGTGCCAGACCAACCCCTCCTGCGCACTCGACGGGTAGGCCGCGGCGATCCGCAGCACCGCCTCGCGCAGCGTGTCCGGCGAGCACGCGAGGTTCAGCCGCGCGAAGCCGCGCCCCTGCGACCCGAAGCCGAGTCCGGAGTTGAGCGCGACGTAGGCGTGCTCCCGCAGTGGCACCGCCGGGTCGTCGCCCAGCCCGATGCCGCGGAAGTCGAGCCACGCCAGGTAGCCCGCTCGCGGTCGGGTGTACACGACGCCGGGCAGGTGTTCGGCGAGCAGGGAGCCGAGCAGTCGCTCGTTCGCGACGATCCGGGCGACCACGTCGTCGAGCCAGTCCGTCGCCAGGCTGAACGCCGCGAGGTTCGCGTGCAGACCGAGGATGCTCGTGCGGCAGGCGACCTCCTCCCACAGCGTGTCGAGGAGCGCTGCCGTCCGTGCGTCCCCGGCGACGATGATCGAGCACTTCACGCCGGCGAGGTTCCAGCCCTTGCTCGCACTCGTGACGCAGATGCTCCGCGCACCGGCGGGTTCGGCGACCGCGGCGAACGGGGTGAACCGGACGCCGGGGTGCGTCAGCGGTGCGTGGATCTCGTCGCTGATGACGAGGACGTCGTACCGTGCGGCCAGTTCGGCGAGCGCCACGAGGTCGTCGTGGTCGTGCACGAGGCCGACGGGGTTGTGCGGGTTGCAGAGCAGGAAGACGCGGACGCCGTCGGCGAAGGAGCGCTCGAGCGCCTCGAGGTCGAGCCGGTACACGCCCCACTGTTCGAGCAGGGGGACCTCGGCGACCTGACATCGGGCCTCTTCGATGAGCTCGAAGAACGGCGGGTACACCGGCGGGGTGATCGCCACGCGGCCACCGTCGGGAAGGGCGAGCCGCAGCGACTCGACGATCCCGACGCTGACGTCCGTGGCGAGGTAGACCCGGGCCGGGTCGACGTCCCAGTCCCACCGGTCCTTCGCGAACGCGGCGAACGCCGGCGCGAGCGGGCCGGGACCGTCGAGGTAGCCGAGGTCGGACTGCTGCACCCGCTCGATGAGCGCCTGCCGGATCGCCGGTGCGACCTCGTGGTCCATCTCGGCGACGAACAGGGGCAGCACGTCGGGCGCGTACCGCGTCCACTTGATGCTCGTGCGGACCCCTCGGAGCGTGCCGACCGGGTCCTCCTCGTCGTGCGCCATGCGTCCCAGCATGCATCGGACTGGAGGCGCGGCGCGAGTCCGGCCGTCATCCTGCGTCGCGCGGGGGCCACGCTGCGGCCGGGGCCGGATCGCGCC
>NZ_BACZ01000200.1 GCF_000333375.1 Curtobacterium sp. B18 | reverse complement strand
CTCCAGTCCGTTGCGGGTCGCGTCGCGGACGCGACGTCAGACGAGCAGGGCGACGACGCAGAGGACGACGATCACCGCTCCCGCGACGAGCGCCGGCCGGTCCCACCCGCGGACCACGGGCCCGTCGGCGGCCGTACCGTGTCGTTCCGACCACCGGTCGCGGACCGCGACGAACTCGTCCGGCTGCCGCAGCACGCGGGGTTCGCCGCGGCGGGTCGGCTTCGGCCGCGGAAGCGACGGGCCGCCCCAACAGGTCAGCCGCCGGCCGTCGGCGAGGTCCAGCACGATCTGCCAGCGCATCCGGACGTCCTCGACGGCGCCCCACGGCACCGTCGTCCGGCGGAGCGGGTTCACGACCGTGACGGCGTCGTCGGCGATCCGCACGTGCGGGCGGAAGGTGAGCACCCAGAGCACCCAGACGAGGGCGGCGAGGGGACCGACCGCGTGCAGGACGACGTCCCAGCTCCCGCGGACCGCCGCGTCGCCGAGCATGAAGAGGGCCAGCACGGCGACGAGGCCGGACGCGACCGCGCCCCCGCGACCTGCGCGGAGGACGACGGTGCGTCCGGCCTCGTTGGTGTCCAGCGGGATCAGCGTCCGAACTCGAACCCGGCGCCGGGGATGGCGTCGAGCAGGTCCTTCGTGTACTGCTCACGCGGGTCGGCGAAGACCTCGTCGGTCGTCGCCTTCTCGACGATCTGGCCCTTGCGCATGACGCAGACGTTGTCCGCGACGAGGCGCACCACGGCCAGGTCGTGCGTGATGAACAGGTAGGTCAGGCCCAGCTCGGACTGCAGCTCGGTGAGCAGGTCGAGGATCTGGCCCTGCACGAGCACGTCGAGGGCCGAGACCGCCTCGTCGAGCACGATGACCTCGGGCTTGAGCGCGAGCGCGCGGGCCACGGCGATGCGCTGCCGCTGCCCGCCCGAGAGCTCGTTCGGGTAGCGGTTCACCATCGACTTCGGCAGCGCGACCTGGTCGAGCAGCTCGAGCACGCGCGCACGGCGCGAGTCCTTGTCCCCGACCTTGTGCGTCTTCAGCGGCTCGGCGATCGTGTTCCCGACGTTGTACATCGGGTCCAGCGAGCCGTACGGGTCCTGGAAGACCGGCTGCACGCGGCGGCGGAAGTCGAAGAGGTCCTTGCCCTTCAGCGCGCCGATGTCGATCCCGTCGAACTGCACCGTGCCGCTCGTGATGTCCTCGAGCTGCAGGACGAGCTTCGCGACGGTCGACTTGCCCGAACCGGACTCGCCGACGAGCGCCGTGGTCGTGCCCTTCGGGATCGAGAACGACACGTCGTCGACGGCCTTCAGCTCGCGGGTGGCGAGGTTCTTGCCGCGCAGCTTGTAGACCTTCTCGAGGTTCTTCACCACGATGAGGTCCTCCGCCGGCTGGTGCTCACGCTGCTGGGCACGGGCGAGGAGCTCGGCGTCGTCGCTGCCGACGTCCGCGATGTCGACCCGCTGGTGCTGCACCTTCGACTGGATGCGGCGGCTCGCGAGCGACGGCGCGGCGGCCACGAGGCGCTGCGTGTACGGGTGCCGCGGGTTCGCCAGGATCTCCTTCGAGGGACCGGCCTCCACCACCTGGCCCTTGTACATCACGACCAGCTTCTCGGCCCGCTCGGCGGCGAGGCCGAGGTCGTGCGTGATGAACAGCACCGAGGTGCCGAAGTCGCGGGTCAGTGTCTCGAGGTGGTCGAGGATGACCCGCTGCACGGTGACGTCGAGCGCACTCGTCGGCTCGTCGGCGATGAGCAGCTTGGGGCGACTCGACAGACCGATGCCGATGAGCACGCGCTGCCGCATGCCGCCGGAGAACTCGTGCGGGAACTGCTTGAGGCGCGTCGACGCGTCGCCGAGGCCGGCCTCCTGCAGGACCTCGACCGCGCGGGCGCGGATCGCGTGCTTGCCGGTCGCGATCCCGTTCGCCTTGATGGCCTCTTCCACCTGGAAGCCGATCGACCAGAGCGGGTTGAGGTTCGACATCGGGTCCTGGGGGACGTAGCCGATCTCCTTCCCGCGGATCTCCGACATCTCCTTGTCGCTCAGCCCGACGAGCTCGCGCCCGTTGAACTTGATCGACCCACCGGTGACCTGGCCGGTGCCGGGCAGGAGCTTGATGATCGACTGCGCGCTGGTCGACTTGCCGGACCCGGACTCGCCGACGATCGCGAGCCGTTCGCCCTGCTCGAGGGTGAAGCTCGCGCCGCGGACCGCATGGACGAAGCCGTTCTGGGTCTTGAAGCCGACCTCGAGGTCGGTGATCTCGAGCAGGGGCGCGCCGGTGCCGCCGGTACGGCTGGCGTTCGGCTGGGTCAGAGTCTCGCTCATCGGCGGGCCCTCGCCTTCGGGTCGAGTGCGTCGCGGACCACGTCACCGAGGAGGAGGAACGAGAGCACGGTGATGGACAGTGCGGCCGACGGCCAGAAGATCGTCGAGGGCGCGGTGCGGATCGACGCCTGCGCGTTGCCGATGTCCTGGCCCCAGCTGAGCGCCGAGTCGGGCAGGCCGATGCCGAGGAAGGACAGGGTCGCCTCGGCCACGATGAACGTGCCGAGCGACACGGTCGCGACGACGATGACCGGCGCGAGCGAGTTCGGCACCACGTGCCGGACCAGCGTCGTGAAGCGGCTCACGCCGAGCGCCGCCGAGGCGGTGACGTAGTCGGACTGCTTCGCGCTGAGCACCGCGCCGCGCATGATGCGGGCGATCTGCGGCCAGGCGAACACGGCCAGGACGAGCGACACCGTCAGGGCGTTCCGCGCCGGGAGCACCGACATGATCACGATCGCGCCGAGCACGGTCGGGATCGAGAAGAAGATGTCACCGATGCGGGACACGATCGTGTCGAGCCAGCCGCCGAAGAAGCCGGCGAGTGCGCCGATCACGATGCCGACGACCGACACCAGGACCGTCGCCACGATGCCGACGATGAGCGAGTTGCGCGTGCCCCAGATGGTGCGGGCGTACACGTCGTTGCCCTGGCGGTTGAAGCCGAGGATGTGGCCGGGCTCGGACCCCTCGTTGCTCTTCGCCAGGTTCGCCGCGCGCGGGTCGACGTGGGCGAAGAGGCCCGGGAAGAGCGCCACGAGGATGATCAGCAGGATGAGGACGGACGACACCCAGAACATCGGGCGGACCCGCATCGCGTCCCACGCGTCACTCCAGGTCGAACGGGTCTTCTCGTCCTCGTTGACCTGGTCGACCGCCTGGAGCGGGGTCTCCTCGATCGGGGCGACGTAGTGGGTCGCCGAGCGGGGTTCGGTGTTACTTGGCATAGCGGATCCTCGGGTCCAGGACGGCGTAGAGCAGGTCGACCAGGAGGTTGGCGAGCATGAAGATGATGACCATCACGGCGACGAACGACACGACGGTCGGGCCCTCACCGAGCTTGACGGCCTGGAACACCGTGCCACCCACACCGTGGATGTTGAAGATGCCCTCGGTGACGACCGCGCCGACCATCAGGTTGCCGATGTCGACACCCAGGTAGGTCACCACGGGGATGAGCGAGTTGCGGAAGATGTGCACGCCCACGACCCGGCGTCGCGCCAGCCCCTTGGCCGTCGCGGTCCGCACGAAGTCGGCCGACATGTTCTCGGCGACGCTCGCACGGGTCAGGCGGACGATGTACGCGAACGACACCGTCGCCAGCACGATCGCCGGCAGCACGAGCTCGGACCACGGCGCCTGGCTCGACACCGTCACCCGGAACAGCCCGAGGTTGATGCCGAAGACGTACTGCAGCAGGAAGCCGACGACGAACGTCGGGACCGAGATGAGCAGGAGGCTGACGACCAGGGCGGTCGCGTCGAAGAGCTTGCCCTTGCGGAGGCCGGCGATGACACCGACGACGATGCCGGCGATCGACTCGAACAGCAGGGACAGGATCGCCAGACGTGCCGTGATCGGGAACGCCTGCGCGAGCTGCGAGCTGACCGGCAGACCCGAGTAGGTCAGACCGAGGTCGCCGCGGAACACGCCGCCGATCCAGAGGAGGTACTGGATGATGAACGGCTTGTCGAGGTTGTACTGCTGACGCAGCTGCTCGATGACCTGCGGGGACGGCTGACGGTCGCCGAACAGCGCGGCGATCGGGTCACCCGGCAGGGAGAACACCATGAAGTAGATGAGGAACGTGGCCCCGAAGAACACGGGGATGAGTTGCAGGAGGCGCTTGCCGAGGTACCAGGCCATCAGATCCCTGCCTGGTTCGGGACGCGCATGTCGTTCAGGTTCATGTCGTGAGGGGTGGACGGTCCGCGGGTCGGCACGGGTGTCCGGTGCGGGCGGCGGCGCCCGCGGTGGTGGGGGAAGGTGTTGCCGCCGTGGTACGGGGGTTCGGGAGCCTGGTGGGCCCCCGAACCCCCGTCCGGTGGTCGCGGAGCAGGATACCCGTCCGCGATGTGTCTCACGAGGAGACTGGTGTTACTTCTTGACCTCGACGTCGTAGTACAGCGGCACCGAGTTCCAGCCGAACTTCACGTTCGACACGTTGTCCGCGTTCCAGACGCCGGTGACGTTGGAGTACCACAGCGGGATCTCCGGGAGGTCCTTGAACAGGAGCTCCTGCGCCTGGTCGAAGTACTTGTTGCCCTCTTCGACGGTCGCGGCCGAGCGGCCCTTCGCAAGGAGGTCGTTGTACTCGGTCGAGTCGTAGCGCGAGTAGTTGCTCGACGAACCGTCACCCATGGTCGGGCCGAGGAAGTTGTACAGCGACGGGTAGTCCGCCTGCCAACCGGTGCGGCTGCCGCCCGTGAGCTTGTTGTCCGTCTGGACCGCGAGCGCCTCGGCGAAGGTCGGGTACGCCTTGCCCTCGGCCTTGATGCCGAGCGTGCTCGAGATCGAGTTGGTCACCGCGGTGACCCAGGCCTGGTGGCCGCCGTCGGCGTTGTACGCGATGGTGAGGGTGTCGTTGTACTTCGAGATCTTGTCGGCCTCGGCCCACAGCTCCTTGGCCTTCGACTTGTCGTAGGTCAGGACGTCGGAACCGTCGAGGTCGTCGTTCCAGCCGGCGATCACCGGGGAGGTGAAGTCCTTGGCCGGGGTGCGCGTGCCTTCGAAGATCTTGTCGGTGATCTGCTTGCGGTTGATCGACAGCGAGATCGCTTCGCGACGGAGCTTGCCCTCTTCACCCTTCCAGTGGTCGAGGTAGTAGGGCAGGTAGATCGCCTGGAAGATCGCGGCGGCCTGGTTGACGTTCGAGTCCGGGAAGTCGGACTTGTAGGTCGCGAAGGCGCTGTCCGGCACGGCGTCGAGGACGTCGAGGTTGCCGCCCTGGGCGTCGGAGTACGCGGTGTCCTGCGAGGTGTAGAACGTGACCGTCAGGCCGCCGTTCTTCGGCTTGCGCTTGCCGACGTAGTCCTTGTTGGTGACCAGCTTGATCGACTGGTTGTGCGTCCACGCGCCCTTGCCGTCGAGCTTGTACGGGCCGTTGCCGATCGGGTCCTCACCGAAGGCCTTGGTGTCCTTGTAGAACGCCGAGGGCAGCGGCACGAACGCCGAGTAGCCGAGCGACAGCGGGAAGTCCGACTGCGCCGACTTGAGGGTGACGGTGAACTCGTCGTCGCTCTTGACCTTGAGGCCGGTGAGGTCAGAGTCCTTCGTGGCGTCGTAGCCCTCGATGTTCTCGAAGAAGTAGCTCGCGCCCTGCTTGTTCGAGAACTGCGCCGCCCAGTTCCACGCCTTCGTGAACGACTCGGCCGTGACCTTCTCGCCGTTCGTGAAGGTGTAGTTCGTGTTCAGCTTGATGTCGAACGTCTTCGAGTCATCGGTGTCGATGCTCTTCGCGACCTCGTTGACCGGCTTGCCCTTGGCGTCGTACGACACCAGGCCTTCGAAGACCGAGTCGATGATCTTGCCGCCGCCGACCTCGGTGGTGTTCGAGGGGATGAGCGGGTTCTGGGGCTCGTTGCCGTTGGTGGTGACGATGCCGGACGCGTTCGTCGAGCCCGACTTGTCACCGCCGCTGCTGCTGTTGCTGGAGCAGCCGGCCAGGGCGATTGCTGTGGCCCCGAGCACGGCGAGGGCTGCGAGCCCAGCGCGCTTCTTGATCAAGATTCCTCCTGGTGCATGGGACGCGGCGAGGCGCACGGGTGCCCCCTCGCCACGTTTGACCTTTGCACTGTAGGCAGTGCGGGGAGCGCTCACCAAGCCCAGAGGAGATCGGTTACAAATCGGAAACCAAGTTGCACGATCCTTGCGAGAGGATGCAAGATTCGGGCGGATCGCGGACGCCCGGGCGAGATTGTTGCAACCGCATCGAGATGCTTGCATCGACGCACAACTCTGTGCAAGTCGGCATGCAGCGGGGCGCCACGGCGACGCGCCCGGACAGCGGGCGTGCCACCCCGGCACGGCGGTCTGCGCGACCACGGGACGGCGGCGTGCACGCTCCCGGGACGGCAGTGTGCCCCGCCCGGCAGGCCGGACGGGGCACACGGTACTCGGACTCGCGGTCAGGCGAACGCCTCGACCGGCGGGCAGGCGCACACGAGGTTGCGGTCGCCGTACGCCTGGTCGATGCGCCGCACCGGCGGCCAGTACTTCCGTGCGCTGATGCCGGGCAGCGGGTACACCGCCTGCTCCCGCGTGTACGCGTGCGTCCACTCCCCCGAGATCACCGAGGCCGCCGTGTGCGGCGCGTGCACGAGCGGGTTGTCGTCGGCCGGCCACTCGCCGCGTTCGACGGCCGAGGCCTCGGCACCGATGGCGAGCATCGCGTCGACGAAGCGGTCCAGCTCGGCGAGGTCCTCGCTCTCGGTCGGCTCGACCATGAGCGTGCCCGCGACCGGGAACGACATCGTCGGGGCGTGGAACCCGTAGTCGACCAGACGCTTCGCGACGTCGTCGACCGTGATGCCGGTCGTGTCGCGCAGCGGGCGGAGGTCGAGGATGCACTCGTGCGCGACGAGCCCGGACTCGCCCGTGTAGAGCACCGGGAAGGCGTCGCGCAGACGGGCGGCGACGTAGTTCGCGCCGAGCACGGCGGCCTCCGTCGCACGCGTGAGCCCCTCGAGCCCCATCATCCGGACGTAGGTCCACGTGATGGGCAGGATGCTCGGGCTGCCGTACGGCGCCGCGCTGACCGGTCCGCCGGCGTGCGCGTCCCGCCCGGACCCCGGCTCCGCCACCGAGCCCGTGCGGCGGTCGGCGTCCTGCGCGAACGG
The DNA here is from genome assembly GCF_000333375.1 of Curtobacterium sp. B18. GTDB lineage: Bacteria > Actinomycetota > Actinomycetes > Actinomycetales > Microbacteriaceae > Curtobacterium. Next base: position 6,718 of record NZ_BACZ01000200.1, on the reverse strand, counting down.
GTGCCCGGGCAGGAACGGTGCGAGGTGCGACTTCGCCGCGACCGGTCCGACACCGGGACCGCCACCGCCGTGCGGGATGCAGAACGTCTTGTGCAGGTTGAGGTGCGAGACGTCCCCGCCGAAGTCGCCGAAGCGGGCGTGACCGAGCAGCGCGTTGAGGTTCGCGCCGTCGACGTAGACCTGGCCGCCGGCGTCGTGCACGGCGGCGCAGATCTCGCGGATGTCGTGCTCGTAGACGCCGTGCGTGGACGGGTACGTGATCATCAGCGCGGCGAGCCGGTCGCCGTGCTGCGCGGTCTTCGCGCGGAGGTCGTCGAGGTCGACGTTGCCGTTCTCGTCGCACGCGACCACGACGACCTGCATGCCGGCGAGGACGGCCGACGCGGCGTTCGTGCCGTGGGCGCTCGACGGGATGAGGCAGACGGTGCGGGCGTCGTCGCCACGGGACCGGTGGTACCCGCGGATCGCCAGCAGCCCCGCGAGCTCCCCCTGGCTGCCGGCGTTCGGCTGCAGGGAGACGGTGTCGTACCCCGTGACCTCGGCCAGCCAGGACTCGAGGTCACCGATCATGTCGAGGTAGCCCACGACGTCCTCGCGCGGGGCGAACGGGTGCACGTTCGCGAACTCCGGCCAGGTGACCGCGGCCATCTCGGTGGCGGCGTTGAGCTTCATCGTGCAGCTGCCGAGCGGGATCATGCCGCGGTCGAGCGCGTAGTCCTTGTCGGCGAGGTGCTTCAGGTACCGCATCATCCGCGTCTCGCTCCGGTGCGCGCTGAACACCGGGTGCGTCAGGTACTCGCTGGTGCGCCGGAGGGCGTCCGGGAGGCCCGTGGCCGCGTCCCGCACGGCCGTCTCGGTCGCCGGGACGGTCTGGTCCACGGCCCCGAACACGACGGCGAGCGCCGTCACGTCGTCCGGCGTCGTCGTCTCGTCGACGGACAGCTGGAAGGTGTCGGCGTCGACGAGGTGCAGCAGGCGGTCCGCGTCGCGGGCCGCGGCGACGAGCGCGTCGGCGCGTCCGGGGGCGCGGAGCGTGAGCGTGTCGAAGAACGCGTCGTGCACGACGTCGAGCCCGGCGTCACGGGCGACCGCGGCGAGCGCCGAGGTCGTCCGTGCGACGCGGTCGGCGATGAAGCGGAGGCCCTCCGGCCCGTGGTACACGGCGTACATCGAGGCCATGACGGCGAGCAGGACCTGCGCGGTGCAGATGTTGCTCGTCGCCTTCTCGCGGCGGATGTGCTGCTCGCGGGTCTGCAGGCTGAGGCGGTACGCCATCTGCCCGTCGGCGTCGAAGGACACCCCGACGAGTCGGCCGGGGAGCTGGCGCTCGAGCCCGGCCCGGACGGCGAGGTAGCCGGCGTGCGGGCCACCGAAGCCGAGCGGGACGCCGAAGCGCTGGCTCGTGCCGACGGCGACGTCGGCACCGAGGTCACCGGGGCTGGCGAGGAGGGTCATGGCGAGGAGGTCGGCCGCGACGACCGCGATGCCGCCGCCGGCGTGCACGCGCTCGATCGTGGTGGACGGGTCGACGATCCGACCGGACGCGCCGGGGTACTGGACGATCACGCCGAAGGCGCCGTCGAGCTGTTCGTCGCTCGGTCCGGCGACGGGGTCGAACCCGCGCAGGGTGATGCCGACGGCGTCCGCGCGGTGGTCGAGGAGTGCACGGGTCTGCGGGAGCAGGTCGTCGTCGACGAGGAACGCGTCGCCCTTCACCTTCGATGCACGGCGGGCGAGGAGCATGCCCTCGACCACGGCGGTGCCCTCGTCGAGCATCGAGGCGCCGGCGGTGGCCATGCCCGTCAGGTCCGAGACCATCGTCTGGAAGTTGATCAGCGCCTCGAGCCGGCCCTGCGAGATCTCGGGCTGGTACGGCGTGTAGGCCGTGTACCAGCTCGGGTTCTCGAGGACGTTCCGCTGGATGACCGCGGGGGTGTGGGTGCCGTGGTAGCCGAGGCCGATCATGGCGCGGCGGACCGTGTTGCGGGCGGCCTTGGCGCGGAGCTCGGCGAGCGCTTCGGTCTCACCGACGGCGGCGGGGATGGTCGAGTCGACGGTCGGCGCCGCGTGGATCGACTCCGGGATCGCGGCGCGGACGAGGGCGTCGAGCGAGGGCTGCCCGACGGTGTCGAGCATCGTCCGCTGGTCGGCCGGGGTCGTCCCGATGTGCCGGTCGGCGAAGGACGTCTGCAGGTTCTGGAGGTCGCCGGTCATGCGAGGGACGCCCGGTACGCGTCGTGGTCCATGAGGTCTTCGGGGAAGGAGGTGCCCTCCACCTTGATCTTGACGAGCCAGCCGGCGCCGAACGGGTCCTGGTTGACGGTGTCGGGGGCGTCGACGACGGCGTCGTTGATCGCCACGACCTCGCCCTCGATCGGGGCGAAGAGCTCGCCGACGCTCTTGGTGGACTCGATCTCGCCGATCTGCTCGCCCGCGGTGGTGGCGGTGCCGACGGCCGGGAGCTCGACGAAGACGACGTCACCCAGCTGTTCGGCTGCGTGGTCGGTTATGCCGACGGTGACGGTGTCGCCCTCGACGAGCAGCCACTCGTGGTCGGCCGTGTACTGGAGTGCGGTCTGGTCGGTCATTGCATCAGCCTTTCGAGGCGCGGCGGTAGAAGGGGAACGCGGTGACGGTGCTGGGGATGGCCGTGCCCCGCACGTCGATGTGGAGGACCTGTCCCTCGGTGGCGAGGGCCGGGTCGACAAAGGCCATGGCGACGGGGTGGCCGAGCGTCGGTGACAGCGCACCGGACGTCACGGTGCCGACGACCTCGCCCTCGTGGACGACGTCGTAGCCGGCACGCGGGGCTCGGCGGCCCTCGGTGACCAGGCCGACGAGCACGCGGGCGTCGTCCGACGGGGTGACGCCGGTGGCACCGACGAAGTCGCCGTCCTTCGCCACGACCCGGCCGAGGCCGGCCTGGGCGGGACGGACGTCGGTGCCGAGCTCGTGCCCGTAGAGCGGCATGCCCGCCTCGAGCCGGAGGGTGTCGCGGGCGGCGAGCCCTGCGGGGACGACCCCGCGGTCGGCGCCGGCCTCGAGCAGGGCGTCCCAGAGCGCTCCGGCGACGGACGGGTCGCTGTAGACCTCGAAGCCGTCCTCGCCGGTGTAGCCGGTGCGGGCGACGAGGACCTCGGCACCGTCGAACACCGCGTGCAGCGCCCGGTAGTACCCGAGCTCGTCGAGGGGGCTCTCCGGCTGGAGCCGGTCGGCGACGACGAGCGCGTCGAGCGTCCCGGCGGCTGCCGGGCCCTGGATCGCGACGAGCGCGGTGGTGTCCGAGTCGTCCGACACCTCGACGTCGAAGCCGTCGGCCCGTGCGGTCAGGGCGTCCACCGCGACCTGCCGGTTCGACGCGTTCGCGACGACCAGGAAGACGTCCTCGTCGGTGCGGTAGACGACGAGGTCGTCGAGGATCCCGCCGTCCTCGGCGAGGAGCAGCGAGTACTTCGCCCGCCCGACCGGCATCGCGCCGAAGGACCCGGCGAGGGCGTGGTCGAGGAAGGCGACGGCCGCGTCACCGGTCACCCCGATCTCGGCCATGTGCGAGAGGTCGAAGACGCCGGCCGCCTGACGCACGGCGTGGTGCTCGGCGAGGTCGGACGAGTACCGGACGGGCATCCGGTACCCGGCGAAGTCGGTGAAGGTGGCACCGGCCGCCTCGTGGGCGGGTTCCAGCGGCGACGAGCGCAGTGGGGACGTTGGCATGAACGGAGTTCTCCTGGCATCGGCAGGACCCGACGACCGTCGTCGGGCGGAACTCCCCCTCTGTCATGGGCCTGAGAGTTTCACCGCGGCCCGTGAGGTCCGGCGGCTTTCACCGTGGGCGAGCCACGGACCGACCCGGTGGGGGCTTCGTGGCTGCTTTTCAGAGTGGCCTGTCCGCTGCGGTGTGGGACCTGAGAGATTGTCGGGGGGATTGCTCCTTCGGTGCCGTGCAGGGTGCCCAGGGCACCGCACGACGTCTCCCGCGACGGATGAACGGCCGGTCTTCAGTTGTCCGGGCCGATCATACCGACCCCGCGTTTCGGGCATGTGTCGGATCCAGGGGTTCGACATCTCGTAGAATGCCCGGATGGCAGGTCAGCGATCACGCCCCAGGGGGCAGCTCGAGCAGGCGGTGCTCGACGCACTGTGGTCGGCGGACGGCGGGCTCAGCGCACGCCGGGTCCTCGACGCCTTCCCGGAGCCCCGGCCCGCGTTGACGACCGTGCTCACCGTGCTCGACCGGCTCGGTCGCAAGGGGCAGGTGGAACGAGAGCAGCACGACGACGCCCCGCTCACCTTCCGTGCGACGAACAGCAGGGAGGAGCAGACCGCCTCGCTGATGTCGAACGCCCTCGCCGCCGCGACCGACCGCGAAGCCGCCCTGCTGCAGTTCACCGGCTCGCTCGCCTCCGACGACCTCGACGTCATCCGCCGCGCCCTCGACGCCCGAGCCCGTTCCTGACGGTCCCGCTGTCGTGGTCGTCTCCGGAGTCGTCCTCATCGCGCTCGCCCTCGCGGTGGTGGTCCTCGCGCCCCGGGTGCTGACCCGCTCCGCGTGGACGATCGACCGGCCGCGCACCGCGCTGGTGTGCTGGTCGCTCGCCGTGCTGCTCGGGGTGGTGGGCTTCGTCGCCGGCATCACCCTCCTCGTCGTGGCGAACCGTCCGATCACCGACCCGCTCGGTCTCGGTGACTCCCCCACGCACGGCCTCAACGTCGGGGTCGCCCTGCTCGCCGTGCTCGCGTTCGTCGTCGCCGTGCGCGTCCGGCCGGGGCCCGAGCACGAGGCCGTGCGCGAGGCGATGCGCTCCGGTGCCGCGCCGCACCGCGAGATCGACGGCACGCCCGTGTCCGTCGTCGAGGCGGACCACGCGCTCGCCTGCGCCGTGCCGGGCCGGGCCGGTGGCGTGCTCGTGAGCACCGGGCTCGCGGACCGCCTGCGCACCGACGAGCTCGAAGCGGTGGTCGCCCACGAACGCGCCCACCTCACCCAGCACCACGCGGTCGCGGTCGCCATCGCGGAGTCGATCGAGCGTGCGGTGCCGTGGGTACCCGGCGCGCGCGCCATGGCGCGGTCGACGCGCGTCCTCGTGGAGTTCGCCGCCGACGACGCCGCGGCCCGACGCGTCGGACGCGACGCGCTGCGTCGAGCGGTGCTGGTGGCGGACGCGACGAGCGCGCTCGGGGCGATCCGCGCCTCCCGTCTGGGGTCCTGACGCGTGTCGGTGGCGAGGCATATGGTGGTCGCACCGTGAAGCCACTGACCGAAGCAGACATCCGTTCGTCGTTCGTCAACGCCACCCCGGACGAACTCGCCCAGCTGCCCATCCCGGGTCTCCACGAGATGCTGTGGGACGAGCGCGAGTTCCTCGGGTGGCGCGACCCGCAGGCCGCTCGTCGCGGCTACATCGTGTCGTGGATCGACGACCGACCCGTCGGGATCGTCGTGCGGTCGGCCGGCGGATCACTGCGCGCGGGCATCGCCGCCATGTGCTCGTTCTGCCACTCCCCGCAGCCGGCGACGCAGGTGCGCCTGTTCTCCGCCGCCCGTGCCGGAGAGTCCGGACGGAACGGCAACACCATCGGCTCCTACATCTGCGAGGACCTCGGCTGCTCCATGCTGATCCGGACGGCACCGCCGCACCTCAACCCTCCGGCGACGATCGCGATGCGCGGCGAAGCGCTCCTGCAGCGGGTGCGGAACTTCACCCAGGACGTCGCGAAGACCGCGTGAGCCGGTTCAGCACCGCCCGGTGGGCCGTCGTCGAGGAACTCGGTGACGGCCGGTGGCGGCTGACCCTGCACGACGAGGCCGACGACGAACTCGGTGCGATCGGACTCGGTGTCGAGGGTCCGTGGGACCCGGACGTCGAACCGCACGTGGGCTTCGTGCTCGCCCAGCTCGGGCTGACCCTGCGCGGCGCGCGGCCTTGGCGGGTGGACGAGCTCGGGGACCAGCGGGCGCCGGTGCTGCCGCTGGCGTGACCGGCGCCGCAGCAGTCACTCGGCCGCGGCGACGAAGTTCCGCAGGATCTCGCGGTCGTCGTCGGCGCGGGCGGCCCAGACGAGCTCGCTCCGGTGCTCGTCCGCCTCGAGCGGCAGCAGCACGACCGTGTCCGGAGCGGCGAGGGTCGCGCTCTCCGGTGCGACCGTGACCCCGAGGCCCGCTCCCACGAGGTGCAGCACGGTGGCCCAGGTGGTGGCCTCCTGCACGACCACGGGTCGCCTGGCGCCCGACACCACCGGCGCGAGGTTCCGTTCGGTGGCGACCGAGCCAGCCTCGGCCGGGAAGAACACGAACGGGTCGTCGAGCAGCTCCGGGCCCCGGATCGACGACCGCGCGGCGAGGCGGTGCCCGTTCGGGACCGCCGCCACGAACCGCTCGCTGCGGAACGGCAGGAAACGCACCCCCGGGTCGGGATCGGGGTCGCGCAGGACGGCGAGGTCGAGCTCCCCGCGGACGATCCGGGCGAGCAGCGTCGACGAGTAGCCCTCGGTGAGTTCCACGCGGACGAGGGGGTAGCGCTCCCGGAACACCTGGACACGCTCGATGGGGCCGAGCGGCAGGGCGGAGACGACGAACCCGACGTCGAGGCGACCGGCCTCGCCGCGACCGACCCGGACGGTCTCGTCGAGGTCCCGGCACGCCTGGGCCATGATCGATCGCGCGCTACCCTGCAGCAACCGGCCCGTCGTGGTGAGGGCCACGCTGCGACTCGTTCGGGCG
>NZ_BACZ01000201.1 GCF_000333375.1 Curtobacterium sp. B18 | reverse complement strand
TTTCCTCGCGAAGCGGATCGTCACTACGTGATCCTGACGATCGTCGCGACGACGCTCGGCTACCTGCTCGCCAGCGCGACGCTCAACCCGACGGCCAGGTACCTCGGCAAGAACCCGCCGGTGCCGCAGAGCTCGATCGACGCCGCGCTCCAGAAACTCGGCGCCGATCCGAACACCCCGCTGCTGGTGCGGACGTGGAACTGGTGGGTGAACCTCGTCACGCACGGCTCGCTCGGCATCAGCGCCCGCGGCACCGAGGTCACCGCCGACATCGTCGCCCGGTCCGGCACGAGCCTCCGGCTGCTCGTGATCGGCACGCTGCTCGGCGCGATCCTCGGTGTCCTGCTCGGCGTCTGGAACGCGGTGCGGCAGTACAAGACGTCCGACCAGGTCTCGACCTACGCGTCCTTCGCGGTGCTCGCGACCCCGCCGTTCGTCATCGCGGTGGTCCTGATGATCCTGGCGACCAACCTCAACAACGTGGTCGGCACGCAGGTGATCAGCTTCACCGGTGAGTACACCCCGGGCGTCAGCGGGTTCTTCCCGGTGCTCGGCGACCGGCTGGTCCACCTCTTGTTACCGACGATCTCGCTGACGGTGGGTGCCGTCGCGTCGTACTCCCGGTACCAGCGCTCGGCGATGCTCGACGTCCTGTCGAACGACTTCATCCGGACGGCACGCTCGAAGGGCCGGACGCGTGGATCGGCCATCATGCGGCACGGCGTCCGCGTCGCGCTCATCCCGATGTCGACGTTCTTCGCCTACTCCTTCGGCCTCATCCTGACGGGTGCGAGCATCACCGAACTCGTCTTCAGCTGGCACGGCATGGGCGAGTACTTCGTCCAGAGCATCGGCAACAACGACATCAACGCGGCAGCGGGCACGATCCTCTTCACGGCGATCCTCGTGCTCATCGCAGGCACCCTCGCGGACCTGCTCTACGCCGCGCTCGACCCGCGAGTGAGGGTGTGACCCGTGTCTGTTCTCGACCCCACGACCACGAACACCGCCGGCGACCCCGGTGACGGCGGCGCCGGCACCCCGGCGCACGTCGTCGAGGTGAAGGGTGGCCGCACCCCGCTCTGGCGCAAGGTGCTCGGCACCTGGCGCGCCCGCATCGGCGGCGGCGCGCTGCTGCTCATCCTGCTCTGGGCCTTCGTCGGTCCGTACCTGTACCACTGGAACGCCGTCGACTCCGACGGCCTGGCGTTCGGCATGCCGCCGAGCGCGTCCCACTGGTTCGGCACGAACGACATCGGGCAGGACATCTACGCGCAGACGCTCGTCGGCCTGCAGAAGTCGCTGCTCATCGGCCTCATCGCCGGTCCCGCCGCCACGCTCATCGCCGGCATCGTCGGCGCCGTGGCCGGGTACTTCGGCGGGTTCGTGGACCGGGCGCTCGTCTGGGGCATCGACCTGCTGCTGGTCATCCCGTCCTTCTACGCGCTGGTCCTCCTCAGCCCGCTGTTCAAGAACCTCAGCTGGCTCGCGCTCATCGTCGGGCTGGCGATCTTCGGCTGGATGATCATGGCGCGCGTGATCCGCGGGCAGACGATGTCGCTGCGAGAGCGCGACTACGTCAAGGCCGCGCGGTTCATGGGTGTGCCGTCGTTCACGATCATCCGGCGGCACATCCTGCCGAACGTGGCCTCGCTGCTGATCATCGACGCCACGCTCGGGGTCGGCGCGATGATCCTGTCCGAGAGCGCCCTGAGCTTCTTCGGCTTCGGCATCCAGGTGCCGGACGTGTCGCTCGGCACGCTGCTCGCCGCCGGCAGCCAGTCCGCGGTCACCCGACCGTGGCTGTTCGTCCTGCCGGCTGCGACGCTCGTCGCCACGGTCCTCTCCACCAGCCTGCTCGGCGACGCCCTGCGCGACGCCATCGACCCCACCTCGGGAGCCAACCGTGACTGAGCCCCTGCTCTCCGTCTCCGACCTGACCGTCACGTTCAACCCGGGCTCGAAGCCCGTGTACGCCGTCCGCGGTGTGGACTACTCCGTCAACCAGGGCGAGTTCCTCGGCATCGTCGGCGAGTCCGGGTCCGGCAAGTCGGTGTCCTCGATGGCCGTCATGGGCCTGCTGCCGTCGTCGGCCAAGGTCGAGGGCAGCATCCGGTTCGACGGCCGCGAGCTGCTCGGCCTGAACGACCGCGAGATGTCGAAGCTCCGCGGGCGCGACATCGCCATGGTCTTCCAGGACCCGCTCTCCGCCCTGACGCCCGTGTACACGATCGGGCAGCAGATCGTCGAGGGACTGCGGCTGCACGACCGGAGCCTCACCCCGCACGCCGCGCGGACCCGAGCCGAGGAACTGCTGCGTGTCGTGGGCATCCCGAACCCCTCCAGGCGACTCGACGCCTTCCCGCACGAGTTCTCCGGCGGCATGCGTCAGCGCGCGATGATCGCCATCGCCATCGCGAACGACCCGAAGCTGATCATCGCCGACGAGCCGACGACCGCGCTCGACGTGACGATCCAGGCGCAGATCCTCGACGTCCTGCAGACCGCGAAGGAGATGACCGGCGCCGCGGTGGTCCTCATCACGCACGACCTCGGTGTCGTCGCCGGCAACGCCGACCGCGTCGCCGTGATGTACGCGGGCCGGATCGTCGAGACCGCTCCGGTCGAACCGCTCTTCCGCGAACCGGTCATGCCGTACACGATCGGGCTGCTCCGCTCGATGCCGAACATGACCTCGGCGCGCTCGGAGCGCCTCGTCCCGCTCGAGGGCCGCCCGCCGCTCCTCACCCAGAAGCCGACCGGGTGCCCGTTCGCCGACCGATGCCCGGCCGTGCTCGACGCCTGCCGCGAGGGCGAGCCCGCCCTGATCGCCCCCTCGGTCCCGCCGAGTGCCGACAACCCGGTGCTGACCGGCGCGACGCCCACGATCTCGAACGGCGCCTTCGACGACGAGCACACCGCCGCGTGCATCCGCCGCGACGAGATCGCCGCCGGGACGCTCGCTCGCTCCGAGATCTTCCCGCGTCCGGAGGACGTGCCCGAGGCCGAGATCGACCACGGCGACGACGTGGTGCTGCAGCTCGACGACGTCGTGAAGACGTTCCCGCTGACGAAGGGTGCGCTGTTCCGTCGGCGCATCGGCGAGGTGCACGCGGTCGACGGCATCTCCCTCACCCTGAAGCGCGGGCAGGTCCTCGGCCTCGTCGGCGAGTCCGGCTGCGGCAAGACGACCACGATCATGGAGATCCTCGAGCTCGCCGGCGCCCAGCAGGGCACCATCAGGGTGAACGGTGTCGACACCGGCTCGCTGTCGAAGGCCGACCGCCGTGCGCTCCGCAGCGACATCCAGGTCGTCTTCCAGGACCCGATGGCCTCCATCGACCCCCGGCTCGACATCGGTTCCGTGATCGGCGAACCGCTCACCGTGCAGGGTGTGCCGAAGGACGAGATCCGTCGACGGGTGCGCGATTCCCTCGAGCTGGTCGGCCTCGAGCCGAGCTACATCGACCGGTACCCGCACGAGTTCTCCGGCGGGCAGCGCCAGCGCATCGGGATCGCCCGCGCGCTCATCGTCGAGCCGAAGATCCTCGTGCTCGACGAACCGGTCTCCGCGCTGGACGTCTCGGTGCAGGCGGGCGTCATCAACCTGCTCGAGGACCTCAAGCACCGGCTCGGCCTGTCCTACCTGTTCGTCGCGCACGACCTGTCCGTGGTCCGGCACATCGCCGACGACGTGGCCGTGATGTACCTCGGCCGGATCGTCGAGTACGGCGACGGTGACCGGGTGTTCGACGATCCGCAGCACCCCTACACGCGGGCGCTCCTGTCCGCCGTCCCGGTGCCCGACCCGTTCGCCGAGGCCGCCCGCGGACGCATCCTGCTCGACGGCGACCTCCCGTCGCCGACCGAACGGATCGAGGGGTGCCGCTTCCGGACCCGCTGCCCGCTGTACCAGCTCCTCGACGAGGGCCGGCAGCAGCGGTGCCGTTCGGTCGACCCGCGGCTGCAGGACGTGCACGGCCGCGGTGTCGCGTGCATCCAGACCGACCAGAACCCGCTCCTCACCGAGCGGGTGGAGGCCGTCGCCTAGGCGGTTCCCCCG
>NZ_BACZ01000202.1 GCF_000333375.1 Curtobacterium sp. B18 | reverse complement strand
TGGGGCCGGGTCCTCCCCTTGGTCATCACGCACTGCCTGCTGGACGCGGCCGTCTTCGTCGGCTACCGTGGGTCGCGCACGCGTCCCCGCAGCTGTTCCGCTGACGCCACCGCGCGGGTCCCCGCCCGTTCCCACAGTGAACCCACAGCGCGCCGCGGCACCGGACTGAGGTCGCGCCCCTACCGTGCCGCNATGAGCATCCCCGAGGTCGGCGATCCCGCACCCGGATTCACCCTTCCCGGCATGATCGTGCGGGACGGCACCCGCACCGACGACGAGTACGCGCTGTCCGCCGAGATCGGCCGGACCCTCGTGCTCGCCTTCTACCCCGGCGATGCCACCCCCGTCTGCACGGCGCAGCTCTGCAGCTACCAGGAGGAGCTCGACGACTTCGGTGACCTCGGCGCCGTTGTGTCGGGCGTCAGCCCGCAGGCGCTCGATTCGCACGAGGCGTTCGCCCGCGGGTCCTCGCTCACCTTCCCCCTGCTGAGCGACACCGCCGGCGACGTCGTCCGCGCGTACGGCGTGCAGGCGCCGGGCATCGGTCTCCGACGGTCGGTGTTCGTGATCGGACCCGACGGCGTGGTCCGCTGGCGGCACGTCGGGCTGGTCGGGCTCCGGTTCCCGAAGGCCGGGGCGATCCGGGAACAGATCGAGCTCCTCGTGGCCTGAGACGGCTGACACGGCGTGTCGGTCCCCAGAAGATGCGACACCCTGGGGTATTGACACCCGAACGGGGGCCGAGGACCATTGACGCCACGAGAGGTCCACACAGGGCCTGCCTCCCCGGGGAATCGGGTCGTCCGGAGATACGCGCAGGTGTGTCACACCCGCTCCCCGGACGTCTCCGGGGAGGCATCTCGTCACCTCGTCTCGTACGCTCGTCCGGGTGACCACGATCCTCGCCCCCGGCATGCGCCTGCTCGCCGTCGTCCTGTGGGTCGCGGCCGTCGCGCTCGTCCCCCTCGCACTCCTGACCGGTGGCGCCGTCTGGCTCGCCCCCGTCCCGAGCATCTGCATCGCGTTCATCGCGTGGGCCGTCCTCTGGCGGCCGCGCTTCGAGCTCACCGACGACCACCTGCGGATCGTCGACGTCCGGCGCACCAGCACGTACTCGTGGCGGCGCATCACCGAGGTCCGCACGAAGTACGGCCTCGAGGTGGTCACGAGCGAGGGCGTCCGACGCACCTGGCTCGCGACCCGCAGGTCGGCTCGGCTCGCCGCGGTGGTCGACGGTCGTCCAGGAGGCGCGACCCGCCTCGACGTCGACGCTGCGGCCGAGCGGATCCGCGGCTTCGTCCCGGCGCCGCCCGAGGCGGACGGCCCGCCTCCGGCGACCGTGACGGCTGCGCCGATCACGCACCGCGTGCACGGGTGGACGATCCTCGCGATCGTGGTCCTCGCCTTCGTCGCGACCCTGGGGGCGCGCAGCTCTGAGCGCCGCGATCCGTCGTCCGCTCGCGCAACGAAGAACGACATCCCCGACGTCGTGCGACGTCGGGGATGTCGTTTCCGGGTGGAGTGCGGCGGACTACTTCTTGTAGCCCACGTCCTGCCACTTCACGGAGGACTGCTGGAACTGCGCGGGACCGTAGTTCACCAGGTCCTTGCGCACGCCCCAGGCGTAGGGCTCCGGGAACAGCGGGATGGTGCCGGCGACCTTGACGATCTTCTTGTCGATCGCGTCCGCGTCCTCGATGCGCTTGTCGGCGTCGAGCTCCGCGTTGGCCTTGTCCCAGGCGGCGCCGAGCGAGTCATCCGTCACGCCGGTGTAGTTCTGACCGGCGTCGGCCGGGTAGTAGATCGACTTCAGCGACGACACCGGGAACGGCGTGCCCTGCCAGGCGAAGTACGTGGCGTCGAAGTCACGGCCGTCGGTGGTGACGTACTTCGTGAAGAAATCGTCGGTCGGGACGGTGTCGATGGTCACCTTGAAGCCGGCGAGCTTGGTCTGCTGCTGCACGAGCTGCGCGACGTTCGCCGAGTTCTGGTTGTCCGACGGGATGACGAAGCGGACGTCGAGCGTCTTGCCGCCCTTGGTCGCGTAGCCGTCCGAGCCGATCGTGTAGCCGGCGTCCTCGAGCTTCTTCTTCGCCTTGTCCGTGCTGTAGCCGTAGACCGACGAGACGTTGTCCTGGTAGCCCTTCTGGCCGGGCAGGTACACGAGGTTGTTGAGCACCTGGACCGGGCTCTTCACCGGCGAGAGGATCGCCTGCGCGACGACCTGGCGGTTGATCGCCTGGGCGAAGGCCTGACGGACCTCCTGGTCCTTGAACACGTCGGACGTGCCGTTCAGGGTGATCTGACGCTGGGTCGTGCCGAGCGAACGCTCGATCTTCGAGTCCGAGCGGCTGTTCGCGGTCTTGAAGTTGTCCGCGGAACCGTTCAGGTTGAACGCGTCGAACTCCTTGTTCGCGTACGCCTGGGCGACACCGTCGCGGGACACGGTCTTGAAGACGATCGTGTCGAGCTTCGGCGCGTCACCCCACCACTTGGAGTTCTTCTCGAAGGTCACGACGCCGCCGTTGGCGTCGAAGGACTTGAGGATGTACGGGCCGGCGGAGACGTACGTCTTGCCGTCGGCGGCGTAGGGACCCTTCGCCCACGAGTTGTTGAAGTGGTCGGGGGTGTCGACGGCCCAGTAGGGGTAGATCGCGCTGAAGACGCTCGGCCAGTCGGCGTTGGTCTTCGAGAACGTGACGATGACGTCGCGCTCGTCCGACCCCTGCTTGACGGAGTCGACGTCCTCCCAGACGTTGGTGGCGAGCGGGGCGAAGGCCTTGTTCGTGCCGTTCAGCGCCTTCCAGTTCGCCTCGACGTCCTTCTCGGTGATCGGGGTGCCGTCGGACCAGACCGCCTTGGGGTTGATCTTGATCTCGACGGTCTGGGGCGAGTCCTTCGTCAGCTCGATCGAGTCGACGTAGTCCTTGTTCGCCTCCCACTCACCGTTGGCCTTGAACTGGATGAACCCCGGCAGGTAGGTGCCCGCGATCGTGTTGTCGTCGACCGTCCCGGAGTCGAGGTTCGACAGCTGCCAGTTCGCCGGAGCCGAGTCGATCGGCAGGGTGAGCGAGCCGCCGTCCTTGATCGTGTCGCGGTCGGCGACCGTCCAGCCCGTCGACTTCAGCGACGACGTGGCGACGGCCGAGCTGCTCTGTCCGGCGGACCCGCCGCCGGAGCAGCCCGCGAGCACGAGTGCCGCGGCGGCTGCTGTGGCGAGCACGGCCGTCGTCTTGATCCTCATTCGCATGGCGAGGATTCCCTTTCGTTGTGGTTCGCGCCGGAGCGCCGGGACGCGACAGCCCCCGCCGCCACGCCTGTTGGTTGAGAACCCTAGTCACATCCGAAGGTCGCACAAGGCCTGCTGTACCGAATCGAAACATGGTCGTAACGAATGTTGCATAGCGTCAACAGGATCACCCACCCGGCTCGAAGCG
>NZ_BACZ01000203.1 GCF_000333375.1 Curtobacterium sp. B18 | reverse complement strand
CGGAGAACTCGTGCGGGTACCGGTCGATGTAGCTCGGCTCGAGGCCGACCAGCTCGAGGGAATCGCGCACCCGTCGACGGATCTCGTCTTTCGGCACACCCTGCACGGTGAGCGGTTCGCCGATCACGGAACCGATGTCGAGCCGGGGGTCGATGGAGGCCATCGGGTCCTGGAAGACGACCTGGATGTCGCTGCGGAGCGCACGGCGGTCGGCCTTCGACAGCGAGCCGGTGTCGACACCGTTCACCCTGATGGTGCCCTGCTGGGCGCCGGCGAGCTCGAGGATCTCCATGATCGTGGTCGTCTTGCCGCAGCCGGACTCGCCGACGAGGCCGAGGACCTGCCCGCGCTTCAGGGTGAGGGAGATGCCGTCGACCGCGTGCACCTCGCCGATGCGCCGACGGAACAGCGCACCCTTCGTCAGCGGGAACGTCTTCACGACGTCGTCGAGCTGCAGCACCACGTCGTCGCCGTGGTCGATCTCGGCCTCGGGCACGTCCTCCGGACGCGGGAAGATCTCGGAGCGAGCGAGCGTCCCGGCGGCGATCTCGTCGCGGCGGATGCACGCGGCGGTGTGCTCGTCGTCGAAGGCGCCGTTCGAGATCGTGGGCGTCGCGGGGCCGGGGGCTCGCCGTCGGCGTGGTCGTCGGTGACCCCGCTCCTGCGCGCCCGCGGGATCGCCCACACCCTCGCGGACAACGCCATGACGTCGCTCCGGGACGACGAGGCGTCGGTGCGGGCCCTGATCGACGGGATCGAGGGTCCGGTCCTGCTCGTCGGGCACTCGTACGGCGGCGCGGTCATCACGAACGCCGGCACGCACGAGCGCGTCGTCGGCCTGGTCTACGTGGCAGCGTTCGCCCCGGACACCGGCGAGTCCGTGTCCGCGATCGTCGAACGCCACGAGCCCGCGCTCGTGGCGCAGTACACGCACCGTGGACCCGACGGCGGGTGGATCACCCGCGACGACGAGGAGTCCCGTGCGGCGCTCGCGTGGGACGTCCCCGAGGACGTCCTGCGTGCGGCGCGGTACGAGCGCCGCGTGACCGCGGACGCCGCGTTCCAGCAGCCGACGCGCGAGCCCGCGTGGGCGACCCGGCCGAGCTGGTACCTGGTGGCGACGAGCGACCGGCACCTGCTGCCGGAGATCCAGCGCGGCTTCGTCGCTCGCATGCGCGCTGCGTCCGAGGAGGTCGACACCAGCCACGCCGTGGCGCACGCCGCCCCGGCGCAGGTCGTCGCGGTGATCGAGCGGGCGATCGCCGCGGTGTCCTGACCGCCCGGTGGTGCCCACGGTCAGGAGGCCGTGGGCACCAGACCGTTTAGGTCCTTGACCACGCGTCCGGACTGCAGGACCGCGCGCACGTTGGCCGCGTCGGCGAGCGCGCCGATGTCGACCAGCGGGTCGACGCGGGAGACGACCAGATCGGCCTCCTTGCCGGCCTCGACGGAGCCGAGCCGCGCCTCCAGTCCGAGGAGTCGCGCTCCCTGGAGCGTGCCCGCCGTGACGGCCTCGAGCGGGGTCAGACCGACCTGGACGAGTCGCGCGAGTTCGGCGAGGTTCCTGCCGTGTGGGTGCACGCCGGCGTCCGTGCCGAGCGCGACCGGGACCCCCGCCGCGACGGCGCGTCGGACACTGTCGATCCCGCGCCGGTGCAGCGCGGCCCGGTGGCGCAGACGCTCCGCGGAGGCGGTCGCCGGATCGAGCTCGCGGAGCAGCGTGCTGAGGGTCGGCACGAGGGCCGTCCCGCGCTCGACCATCAGGGCGATCGTCTCGTCGCTGAGGTCGTAGCCGTGCTCGATGCTCGACGCTCCTCCGAGCACGGCGGAGCGGGCCGCACTGTCCGTCAGCGCGTGGGCGGTCACGGGTCGGCCACCGCGTTCGCCGACGAGGCTGACGACCAGACGGACCTGCTCCTCGGTGATGCCGACGTCGTCCGGATCGTCCGTCGGCGAGCCCACCCCGCCGGACGTCGAGACCTTGATCGCGTCGGCACCCGTGCGGAGCAGGGTGCGGACCGTGCGGACGACGTCGTCGTCGGTGTCGACCACCCCCGGGGCGGGCATGCCCGGCCGAACCGCCCACGCTGGGAGGGAACCGTTCGGGCGGACCGGGTCGGCGTGTCCGCCGGTGGGCGAGAGCATCGCGATCGCGAGGTGCAACCGTGGGCCCGCGACCGTCCCACGGGCGACGGCGTTGCGGTAGCCCGGTGTGAGACCGTCCAGGTCCCGCGCCGTGGTGACTCCCGCGTCGAGGGTGGCGCGGAGCACCTCGGCGACCTCGAGCACGTCCTCCTCGGGGAACCGCGCCCGCTGCTCCTCCGGGGCGGTCGGGACCATGCTCAGGTGCACGTGCGTGTCGATGAACCCCGGCAGCAGCCAGGTCCCGGTCAGGTCGGCGACGGCGACGCCCGGCGCCGGAGCGCGCCGCGGTCCGGCGTACACGACCACGCCGTCCCGCAGCTCCACCTCGGCGTCGGGCAACGGTGCCGCACCGGTGCCGTCCACGAGGGTCGCACCGACCAGGCGGAGCACCCCGGGGGCGGACGGGGTCGTCGGGAGTCGTGCCGTCACTGGCGGGACCTTCCGTGATGGGTCAGGCGGTCAGGCTGAAGCGGGCGGAACCGGGATCCGCGTCGAGGAGCCGGCGCGTGTACCAGTGCTGCGGGTCGGCGTAGATCTGCTCCACGGGGCCGGACTCGACGACCTCGCCCTGGTACAGCACCACGACCTCGTCGCTCACCCGCTGCACGACGGCGAGGTTGTGCGAGATGAAGACCATCGTCAGGCCGAGTGACTCCTTGACGTCGGCGAGCAGGTCGAGGATCTGGGCCTGCACCGAGACGTCGAGCGCCGAGGTGATCTCGTCGGCGATCACCAGGTGCGGGTCGATGACGAGCCCGCGCGCGATCGCGATCCGCTGCCGCTGCCCGCCGGAGAACTCGTGCGGGTAGCGGTGCATCATGTCCGCCGAGAGCCCGACGCGTCCGAGCCAGCCGCCGATCCGTTCCTCGTGGGTCGCGACGCGGGGACGGATCGGGTCGATCGCCTCGGCGAGGGTCTGCGCCACGGTGCGTCGCGGGGAGAGGGACGAGTACGGGTCCTGCGGGATCATCTGGATGCGCCGCCGGGCTGCGTGCAGGGCCGACCGGTGCGCGCGGCCGAGGTCGACGCCGTCCACCGTCACGTTCCCGGCCGCTGGCTTCACCGTGCCGACGAGCACCTTCGCGAGCGTGGACTTGCCGGACCCGGACTCGCCGACGACGCCAACCGTGCGGCCGCGCTCGAGTCGCAGGTCCACTCCCCGCAGGACGGTCGTCGAGCCGAAGGCCACGTCGAGCCCCCGGACGTCGATCATCGGCCCCGGGTCGGTCGCCGACTGCGGGCGGGTCGTGCTGGTGTCGGTCACGCGTGCGCCTCCGTCTGCTGTTCTGGGACCCGCACGACCGGCGTGGCCGCGAGCAGCTGCTTCGTGTAGGGGTGTTCGACGGTCTCGGGCGACAGGCCGGCGACGTCGTCGATGCGCTCGACGACCGAGCCGTTCCGCATCACGAGGACCCGGTCGCACAGTGCCCGGACGACACCCAGGTCGTGCGAGATGAAGAGCACGGCGGTGCCGGACTCCTCGTTCATCCGCTTCAGCACGGTGAGGACCTCGCGCTGCACCGTGACGTCGAGCGCTGTGGTCGGTTCGTCGGCGATGAGCAGGTCGGGCTTCGTGCTCATCGCGGACGCGATCATCGCGCGCTGCTTCATGCCGCCGGACAGCTGGTGCGGGTACTGCCGCAGCCGGCCCTCGGGGTCGGTCAGCTTGACCGCCCGGAACCCCTGGGTGAGCAGGCGCAGGGCGTCGCGTCGACTGTGGCGCAGGCGCATGCGCAGGACGTCGGACAGCTGGATGCCGAGCACCATCGCGGGGTTCAGCGCGGTGCCGGGGTCCTGGTAGACGAGGCCGATCCGTGACGCCAGCACCCGGTCCGGGACGCGGCCGAGCAGGTCGACCCCGCCGAGCTCGAGTCGTCGGGCGGAGGCCTCGAGCCCCTCGCTGAGCAGTCTGGCGACCACGGAGGCGGTGAGGGACTTGCCCGAGCCGGACTCGCCGACGATCCCGAGCACCTCGCCGCGGCGGATGGTGAAGGACACGTCGTCGACGAGGGGGCGCCCGCTCGCACCGTGCCGCACGGTGATGCCGTCGGCGACGAGCACGGCGTCGTCCTCGACCGCGATCGTCGGTGCCGCGGGATCGCGGGTCGTCCGCGCGCGGGTCGTGTTCGACCGGGGGTTCGCGGCAGCGGCGAGGCCGTCCCCGACGAGCAGCGCGGCGAGTGACGCGAAGGTCAGCGCGACGGCCGGCCCGACGATGACGACCGGGTTCACCACGATGCGGTCGAGGCCGTCGTTCAGCAGGGTTCCCCAGTCGAACGCCGGGGTCTGCGCGCCGAGCCCGATGAAGGACAGGCCGGAGATCTCGACGAGCGCCCCGGAGAAGGCGCCGGCGATGAGGATCAGGGTCGGCTCGGCCATGTTCGGCAGGACGTGCCGGACCGCCACGCGATGTGCCGGGACCCCCATCAGCCGAGCCGTGGTGACGTACTCGCTGGTGGAGATCTTCGCGGCGAGGTTCGCGGTCAGCCGGGCGAACCCGGCGATGTTGGCGACGGCGATGGCGACCACCACCTGGACCATGCCCTGCNGAGGATCGCC
>NZ_BACZ01000204.1 GCF_000333375.1 Curtobacterium sp. B18 | reverse complement strand
ACCACGACGGGCTCGTCGACTCCATCCGCGACCTGGCGAACGACCGGGAACTCGTGCCGGCGGACCGCAGCGCGAACCTGCTGCACCTGCACGAGGACCTGCCGAACGCCTGGGACGCGTGGGACATCGACGCGCACTACCGGCACTCGGTGGTCGAGCTCCGCGGCGCCGAGTCCGTCGAGCTCGTCGCCGACGGCGACCTCCGCGCGACCGTCCGGGTCCGCCGGCGCTTCGGCGCCTCCGAGCTCGTGCAGACGATCGCGGTGCACGCCGACGACGTGCGGGTGCACCTCGGCGTCGAGGTCGAGTGGCAGGAGCGCGAGAAGCTGCTGAAGGCCTCGCTGCCGTTCGTCGTGCACGCTCAGCACCACAGCGCCGAGATCCAGTTCGGGCACCTCCGTCGGCCGACGCACACGAACACCTCGTGGGACGACGCCCGCTTCGAGGTCATGGCCCACCGCTGGGTGCACGTCGAGGAGCCGGGCTACGGCATCGGGGTCACGAACGCTGGCACCTACGGCCACGACGTCACCAGGCGGATCGGGTCGACCGGCGAGGTCGAGACCGAGGTCCGGCTCAGCCTGGTGCGTGGGGCGCAGTCCCCGGACCCGGAACAGGACCTCGGCCACCACACCTTCTCGTACGCCGTGCACCCCGGCGCGGACCTCGACGACGTCGTCGCGAGCGGGTACGACGAGAACCTGCCGCTCCGCGCGGTGTCCGGCGAGACGGCCGCGACGACCACGCTGACGGCACCGGCCGTGTCCTCGTCGTCCGGCGTGCGGGTCGAGTCGGTCAAGCTCGCCGACGACCGCTCGGGCGACGTGGTCGTCCGGCTGTACGAGGCGCTCGGCGCCCGGACCGACACCGTGCTGGCGCTGCGGATCGACGCCGCGTCCGTCGAGCAGGTCGACCTCCGCGAGCGCCCGATCGACGACGCACCGCGGTCCGCCCGGCACTTCGCCTGGGACGGTGGTGGGACGGTCGCGCTCGGCCTGCGCCCGTTCCAGGTGCTGACGCTCCGGATCCGGCCGCGTCGCTGACGTGGCCGGAGACCCACGGGAGGCGCTCGGCGGTCCGCCACGCGTCTCCCGTGGGTCGACCCGTCCGGCGGTCGGGACGAGGTGCGTCGGTGTCCCCCGAACGACGGCCAGAGAAGACGGGCGCGGAGACCTACGCTGGGGAACGGACCCGCCGGCCTCTCCGGATGGCCCTCGGTGCACGCCTCACGACCTGGCGAGCCCGACGCCGCCCAGCACGAAGGAGACGACCCGTGCGGTCACTCGTCTACACCAGCACACAGACCCGGCCGATCACCGATGCCGAACTCGCCCAGATCCTCGCGGTCGGTCGCGAGAAGAACTCTGCGCTCGGCATCACCGGGATGCTCGCGCACAAGGACGACAACTGCATCGGGATCATCGAGGGTGAGGACGACGTCGTGCACGCCCGCTTCGAGCAGGTCCGGATCGACCCACGGCACACGAACGTCCAGGTACTCCTCGACGAACCCGTGCAGCAGCGGTCGTTCCCGGACTGGTCGATGGCGTTCCAGCCGCTCGATCCGCTCGTGCACGGCGTCCCCGGGTTCTCGGACCTCTTCCGACCCGGCCGTCCCGCCGACCCCCGGTTCGGTGCCTCCCGCGCTCGCAACCTCCTCGACTGGTTCCGGATGCACCCGCTCGCGCCCCTGACGAACCAGCGGACGGCCGACGCCGAGGTGCCCCGCACGCGCGCCGTCAACGGTGCGATCACGGCGCTGCGCCACCGCGGCGTCGTCCAGTTCACACTGGGGTCGGCCGCGACGTGGGCAGAGATGCCCGTCGACGAGATCCGGACGCTGTTCCCGACCGAGCGCGCACTCCTCGCGGCGACCGCCGAGCGGTGGACCCGGGCGATCGCCGGCCCGTTGGAGCCGCTCGCCTCCGAGAAGGGCACGGTCGCCTACCTGCACGCGCTGCTCGTCGCCCACGCGGAGGAGCCCGCCCTCATGGAGCTGCTCGCTTCCAGTCTCGCCTCAGCGGCCGACCCGAACGTCGACGGTGCGGACTACTACCGGTCCGCCTACCGTCAGTTCCGGGACCGGATCCGGACCGGCCTCGAGGCCGACGTGCGTGCCGGCCGCGAGCCCGGCACGATGGACCCGATCCGCGGAGCCGAGCAGTTGCTCGCGCTCTACGACGGTGTCCGACTCCAGGCGCTGCTCACGACGGACACCGACGTCGTCGAGGCGTTCGACCGCGCCGCTGTCCGGATGCGACGCGGCTGGGCCGAACAGTACGAGCAGCCCCGCTACTGGGACATCCCCGTCATCACCCGCCCCTGACCGCGCGGCGTACTGTCCGGTCCATGCCCGCTCTCATCGACACGTTCACCCTGTCCAACGGCCTGCACATCCCGAAGATCGGCTTCGGCACCTGGCAGATCCCGTCCGGCGCCGACGCCTACGACGCCACGAAGGCCGCGCTCGACGCCGGCTACCGACACATCGACACCGCCCTGGCATACGGCAACGAGGCCAGCGTCGGCGAGGCCGTCCGCGACAGCGGCATCCCGCGTGACGAGCTCTTCGTCACCACGAAGCTGCCGGCCGAGGTGAAGACCGCGTCCGGTGCCCGCGAGGCCTTCGAGGAGTCCAGCCGCAACCTCGACCTCGGTCACGTCGACCTGTACCTGATCCACGCGCCGTGGCCCTGGAGCGACATGGGCTCCGACCACCGGGACGGCAACCTCGAGGTGTGGAAGGTGTTCGAGGAGCTGTACGACGCCGGACGCACGAAGAGCATCGGTGTCTCGAACTTCGCCGTCGCCGACCTCGAGGACCTGCTCGGCCGCACCGACGTCGTCCCGCACGCCAACCAGATCCGCTGGTTCATCGGGAACACGCAGGCCGAGACCACCGCGTTCGACCGCGAGCACGACATCCTCACCGAGGGGTACTCGCCGCTCGCCACCGGCGGACTGCTCGACAACGAGCAGATCGCCGAGATCGCGGCGAAGTACGACAGGAGCGTCGCCCAGGTCGCGATCCGCTACCTGCTCGAGCAGGACGTGCTGCCGCTGCCGAAGTCGACCACGCCGTCGCGCATCGCCGCGAACGCGGACGTGGACTTCGTGCTGTCGGCCGAGGACGTCGCGGCGCTCGACGCGCTCGAGGGCACGACCGACTGAGTCACGCGCGGGTCCACGGCGCCCACGCGGGGTCGTGACCGGGCCAGACCTCGACACCCGGCAGGCCGGCCAGGTCGGCCAGTCGGTCGACGGACCGCTGGGCGTCGGGTTCGTCCCCCGCGACGCCGACCCAGCCGCACGGGGTCCGCTCGGTGAGGTTCCGCTCGAGGTCTGCCGCGTCACACGCCAGGACCACCCGACGGTCGGGCAGGTCGATCCGGACCGACTGGTGGCCCGGGGTGTGCCCACGGGTGTCCAGCACACCGAGCCCCGGTGCGAGCTCGGTGTCCCCGTCGACCAGCACGATGCTGACGTCCGCGGCGAGCACGTCGTCGACCACGACGGTCTCCCGCCGCCCGACCCCGCTCCCGAGCCAGGTCCACTCGCGGCGCTGCAGCACCACGGGGGTCCCGGGCGGCACCAGGCGGAGGCCGCCGGTGTGGTCGAGGTGGACGTGCGAGACCACGCACGCGGCGAGCGCATCCCAGTGGAGCCCTGCCGCGGCGACTCCCTCGGCCAGTGCGTCACCGGGCGGCACCACAGCCGTGTAGCTCTCGTGGTCGTAGTGCGCTGCGCGCTGCTCCGGATCCCGGACGCGGTCGAGGTCGAAGCCGCCGTCCACGAGCACCCACCCGGTGTCGAACACCACGGCCGCGGCCGTCACCGGCTCGAGGAGGAACCGGGCTGGATCGCCCCCGCGGAGCGAGACGGACTCGGGGATCGGTTCCCACCCGAGCACGAGGGGGACCAGTCGGCGCGGGCGCCCCGCCAGCGCGAGTCCGCCCGTCGCCAGGTCACGGACCGATCGGACCATGTTTACCCCTCCGTCTCAATTGGATACAATCACCGCAGAACGGAATCCATTGTGCCGCAATCTCCGGAGGGGTCCATGACCGACGCGATCGACATCAACATCCCGATCCACACCGAGATGCTGCACTGGGGTCGCCGCCCGACCTTCGAGATGGTCGAGGAGATCGCGGACGGGTACCCGTCGGACGTCTCCCGATGGCTGATCGGCGCCCACACCGGCACCCACGTCGACGCCCCGTCGCACTTCGTCCCCGGGGCGACGACGGTCGACGAGATCGCGCTCGGCAGTGTGGTCGGGCCGGTCCGCGTCCTCGATCTGCGCCACGTCGCCGAGGAGATCACGGCCGCGGACCTCGTGGCCGCCGGCGCCGCGGGAGCCGAGCGGCTGCTCTTCCGGACCCGGAACTCGACCGATGCCCTGACGCGGAACGTGCGCTCCGAGACCTGGGTCGGGCTCGGGCCGGACGGTGCCGCGTGGCTCGTCGAGCACGGGGTCCGGTTCGCGGGCATCGACTACATGACGATGGAGGCCCCGGCCCACACCGAGTCGTGGCCGACGCACGTCGCCCTCTGCGGCGCGGGGGTCGTGATCCTCGAGAACGCCGACCTGTCCGCCGTCGCACCGGGCGACTACCTGATGGTCTGCCAGCCCGTCCCCTTCGCCGGACGCGAGGCCGCACCCGCGCCGACCGTCCTGCTCCCCCTCGTCGCGGCGGTCAGCGCGTGAGCGCCCCGGCGGTGCACGTCGTCCTCGTCCACGGGGCCGGGGGCTCGCCGTCGGCGTGGTCGTCGGTGACCCCGCTCCTGCGCGCCCGCCGGATCGCCCACACCCTCGC
>NZ_BACZ01000205.1 GCF_000333375.1 Curtobacterium sp. B18 | reverse complement strand
CGACGCGCTGTCGGTCAGGTTCACCGTCCAGTCCGAGCCGGAGTTGGAGAACCACTGGCCGCCGGCCTGCGAGACGAGCCCGGCGAACTGGTTGACGTCACCCTTGGCGAAGTTCGTGATGTTGCCGCCCATCGCCTTGATCTTCACGGCGTCCTGGGCGTACTCCTCCCAGGTCTTCGGGACGTCGAGCCCGGCCTTCTCGAAGAGGTCCTTGCGGTAGTACAGCGCCATCGGACCGGAGTCCTGCGGCACGGCGTAGACCGACTTCGACTCGCCGAACGTGACCTGGTTCCACAGGCCGTCCGAGAAGTCCTTCTTCGCGGCGCTGATGCCGGAGCACGCACCGATGTCCTCGAGGCCGCCCTGCACGCGGAAGGCCGGCAGCGTGTCGTACTCGACCTGCCCGATGTCCGGAGCCTGCTTGGCCTTGAGCTGGTTGAAGAAGTTCTGGTACGTGCCGCTGTTGCCGTTCGCGACGATCGAGACCTTCACCTGGATGTCCGGGTGGGCCTTGTTCCAGATGTCCACGACCTTGTCCATGTTCGGCACCCAGGTGGTGAAGTCGAGGGTGACCTTGCCGCTCGACGGCTTGCAGCTCGCGGCGGCGGTGTCGGAACCGCCACCCGAGCCGCTGCCACCGGTGCTGCAGCCCGCGAGGGCGACGGTCGCGGCGACCGCGACGGCGGCGACGCTGAGGAACTTCGTTGTCTTCATGCTGTTTCCGTTCGGGATGTGAGTGGGGTCGGTGGTGCTGGTCGGGGGCGGGCCGGGCGGCCGCCCGGGCCGGTCGGGCCGGGCGGCCGCGCGCGGGCGGGCTACTTCAGGCCGCCGGCGCCGAGGCCGGACCGCCAGAAGCGCTGCAGGGAGAGGAAGGCGACGAGGAGCGGGATGATCGAGACGAACGATCCGATGAGCACGAGGGTGCGGAGGTCGGGGTACTGGTTCACGCTCGAGTTCCACGTGTAGAGGCCGAGGGTGACGGGGAACAGCGACGAGTCGCGGAGCATCACGAGCGGCAGGAAGAAGTTGTTCCAGATCGCGACGAACTGGAACAGGAAGATCGTCACGAGCGCCGGCGACATGAGCCGGACGGCCACGGTGAAGAACGTCCGGACCTCGCCGGAGCCGTCGATGCGGGCGGCCTCGATGATCTCGTCCGGCACGCTCGACGCTGCGAACAGTCGCGACAGGTAGACGCCGAACGGGCTGACGATGCTCGGCAGGAACACCGACCAGAACGTGTCCGTCAGGTCGACCTGGCTGAAGATGAGGAACAGCGGCAGGGCCAGCGCGGTCGCCGGCACGAGGACGCCGCCGAGGAACACGTTGAAGAGCACCTCGCGTCCGCGGAACCGGTACTTCGCCAGGGCGTAGCCGCACATCGCCGACAGGACGGTCCCGATGAGCCCGGCCACCCCGGCGTAGGCGATGCTGTTGAGCATCCAGCGCACGTAGACGCCGTCCTGCCGGGTGAACAGGTCGCCGAGGTTCGTGATGAAGTCCTGCACCGACGACGCGCTGAACCACAGCGAGAACGTGGTGTTGAAGTTCGCGGTCGTCTTGGTCGACGAGACGAACAGCCAGAAGATCGGCAGCAGGAAGTAGATCGTGAAGACGCCCATGACGAGCATCGCGGCGCTCCGCGAGATGACGCTCTCGCGCGGCCCGCGTGCGCCGGGCTGCAGGGGCCTGGAGGCGCGGTTCGGCTCGAGCGGTCGGCCGGCGTTCCGCACGGCGTCGCGTCGGCTCGGTGCGTTGACGGTCACTGGTCACCCTTCCGCTGGGTCAGTCGGAGGAACCCGATCGACAGGACGAACGTCGCGACCGCGAGGACCACGGAGAACGCGGCGGCGAGGTTGAAGTTGGGCACCGACGAGGTCGAGTAGACGAGCATGTTCGGCGTGAAGGTCGACGAGATCGTCGAGGTGAACTGGCGGAACACGGTCGGCTCGGTGAGGAGCTGCAGGGTGCCGATGACCGAGAAGACCGCGGTGAGCACGATCGCCGGGACCACCATCGGGATCTTGATCGACCAGGCGATCCGGAACTGGGACGCCCCGTCGAGCTTCGCCGCCTCGTAGATCTCGGTGGGGATCGCGAGGAGCGACGAGTAGATGATGAGCATGTTGTAGCCGACGTAGACCCAGGTGACCACGTTCGCGACGGCCCAGAGGACGGTCCCGGAACCGAGGAGGTCGACCTTCGACGTGACGGCCGAGAAGGGCGAGAGGTTCGGCGCGTAGAGGTAGCCCCACATGATCGCGGCGATGACACCGGGCACGGCGTACGGCGCGAAGAACGCCAGGCGGAAGAACCGCTTCCCGCGCAGCAGCGGCGAGTCGAGCAGGAGTGCGAACACCAGGGCGAGGGCGAGCATCACCGGCACCTGGACAACGCCGAAGAGCAGGACACGCAGGACCGAGCCCCAGAACTCGCTGTTCTGGAACACGAGCACGTACTGGCTCAGTCCACCGAACACCTGCGTGGGGGCGCCGAACGTGCCCTGGCGCTCGATCTTCTGCAGCGACTGCCACACCGCGTAGAGGATCGGGACGAGGTAGAACGCGGTGAAGAGCACCGCGAACGGCGTGACGAAGACCGCGATGGCGCGGCGGTACCGGAAGCCCCCGCCGCGTGGACGTCGGGCGACCCGGGGTCGCTGGGCTGTGGTGGTCATGAACGCTTCCTGTCCGTGCGGATGATCTGGGTGCCACCGGGGGCGATGGTCGTGGTGCCGGCGACGGGGCGGTCGGCGACGAGCTCGTGGCCCGCCTCGTGGTGCTCGACGGGCTGGTCGGAGTGGTTGAGCAGGAACACCCACTCGTGCTGGTCGTCCAGGCGGCGGACGACCTCGAGGCCGGGTCGGGCGGCGGGGTCCGGTGCGACACCGGCCTCGGCGAGGACCCGGCGGAGCAGCTCGGTGCGCGCGGCGTCCTCGAGGACGGTCGACACGTACCAGGCGCTGCCCGCGCCGTGCGCGTTGCGGGTCACGGCGGGCGACCCGGCGAGCGGCCCCTCGGCGTAGGCCGTGACGGGCTCGGCACCGTGCAACGAGACCGGCTCGGACCAGGTGTGCGCCCGGGTGCCGTCGGTGAGCGCGAGGGTCTGGCCGGCGCCGAGCGGGAGGAACTCGTCCACGCGCACGCCGAGCAGGTCGCGGAACGCACCGGGGTAGCCGCCGGTCCGGACACGGTCGCGCTCGTCGACGATCCCGCTGAAGAAGGTGACGACCGCGTGCCCACCGCGGGCGACGTGGTCCGCGACGACCGCGGCGTGCTCGTCACGCACCATGTACAGCTCCGGCACGAGGACGACGGCGTAGCCGTCGAGGGACGCGCCGGGTGCCACGACGTCGACGGTCACGCCGAGGTCCCACAGCGCGGCGTGGAACGCGTGGACCTGCTCGAGGTAGCGGAGCGCGGTGCTGGGGTGCGCCTCCAGGTCGGCCGCCCACTGGTTCTCCCAGCTGAAGACGAGCGCCACGTCGGCGACGACGCGGGACCCGCGGAGCTCGCCGAGCCGCTCGACGAGGGCGCCGAGGTCCACGACGTCGCGCCAGGTGCGGGAGTCGGTGCCCGCGTGCGGCAGGAGTGCGGAGTGGAACTTCTCGCTGCCCTGCACCGACGCGCGCCACTGGAAGAAGCAGACGCCGTCGGCCCCACGGGCGATGTGCGCCACGGTGTTCCGGAGCATCTCCCCCGGCGCCTTCGCGACGTTGTACGGCTGCCAGTTCACGGCGCCCGTCGAGTGCTCCATGAGCAGCCAGGGCGCTCCGCCGGCGAGCCCGCGGGTGGTGTCCGCGGCGAACGCGAGCTCGACGTGCGGTCGGGGCAGTCGGTGGTCGAGGTAGTGGTCGTTCGCGATGACGTCCATGTCCGCGGCCCACGACCAGTAGTCGAGCGCCGTGATGTGCGCCGCGACCATGAAGTTCGTCGTGACGGGCTTGTCGCTCAGGCCGCGCAGGACCTCGGCCTCGGCGCGGTGGTGCGCGAGCAGTTCGTCGGACGAGAACCGGTCGAAGTCGAGCGTCTGGCCGGGGTTCGTGAAGGACAGCGTCGCCCGCGGCGGCAGGACCTGGTCCCACGCGGAGTAGCGCTGGCTCCAGAAGGACGTGCCCCAGGCGGCGTTCAGCTCCTCGACGGTGCCGTACCGGTTCCGGAGCCAGCCGCGGAAGGCCTCGGCGGAGACGTCGCAGTAGCAGTGCGCGTTGTGGCAGCCGAGCTCGTTCGAGACGTGCCAGAGCCGGACCGCGGGGTGGTCGCCGTAGCGCTCGGCGGTGGCGCGGACGAGGGCGAGGGCGTGCTCGCGGTAGACCGGGGAGCTCGGGCAGAACGCCTGGCGTCCGCCGGGCCAGCGGGTCGTGCCGTCGGCCACGACCGGCAGGACCTCGGGGTGGGCGGTGGTGAGCCACGGCGGGGTCGAGGCCGTCCCGGTGCCGAGGTCGACGCCGATCCCGGCGCCGTGCAGCAGGTCGATGACGCGGTCGAGGGCGGCGAAGTCGTACTCGCCCCGGCGCGGCTCGACGTGCGACCAGCCGAAGACGTTGATCGCGACGAGGTTCACGCCGGCCTCGCGCATGAGCCGGACGTCCTCGACCCAGACCTCGGGGTCCCACTGCTCGGGGTTGTAGTCGCACCCGAACGCCAGGCCGGTCGAGCCGAGCCCGAGCGCGCCGGTGGCGACGGTCGGCTGGGTGGTGGTGGTCACGTCGGGTCCTCGCTGATCGGGGCGGCGCTCCACCGTCCCGGTCGCGAACGACCCCTTCGACGGCGAAGGTCACCCATGTTCTGGGAGCGCTCCCAGTCCGCACCAGCCGATCGGGGCGGGATGGTTCTGGGAGCGCTCCCAGAGTGAACAACAGAATCGGGTCCGTGTCAACACGACAGCGTCGAACCAGGCTTCCGACGTCGAACCAGCGTCGACGCCCGGTTCGACGTCGCGATCGTGGTTCGACGCCCGACAGCCGCCGATCCGCGGGCGGTGAGCCGCTATCGTTGCCGCATGTCCGACGTCCGGTCCGCCCGCTCCCGCGCCACGATCCAGGACGTCGCGGACGAGGCCGGACTCTCCCGCGGCACCGTCTCCCGCGTCCTCAACGACGAACCGTACGTGTCGCCGAAGGCCCGCGAAGCCGTCCAGGACGCCGTCCGCCGGGTCGGCTACGTCCGCAGTGCCGCGGCCCGCAGCCTCGTCACCCGACGATCGGGCGCCGTGGCGCTCATCGTGCACGAACCGAGCGTCCAGGTGCTCGACGACCCGAACATCGGCAACATCCTCATCGGCACGAACGCCGTCCTGTCCGAGGCCGACCAGCAGCTCGTGACGATCATGGTCGACTCCGCCCGCGACAACGAGCGCGTCGTCGAGTACCTGCGCGGCGGCTTCGTCGACGGTGCGATCGTGCTCTCCGCCCGCGACGGCGACCCGGTGACGCGCGCCATCGAGCAGATCGGACTGCCGGCGTGCTTCGTCGGGCACCCGTCCGACGCGCCGAACACCTCGTGGATCGGCATCGACAACCGCTCCGCGGCCGAGGCGATCACCCGGCGACTCGTCGACACCGGCCGGCGACGCATCGGCATGCTCGCGTCGGGGCTCGACCGCGACTCCGGCCAGGACCGCCTCGCCGGGTTCACCGCCGCGCTCGGCGACCGCTTCGACCCCGGACTGGTCGCGCGGAACCCGCTCTTCAGCTACACCGCCGGCGTCGAGGGCATGCGTGAGCTCCTCGAGCGGGCACCGGACGTCGACGGGGTGTTCGCCGCGTCCGACGCCGTCGCCGCCGGGGCGATGGACGTCCTGCATCGGGCCGGCCGGTCCGTGCCGGGCGACGTCGGCGTGGTGGGCTTCGACGACAGCGCGTGGGCGCTCCGCTGCGACCCGCCGCTCTCGACCGTGCGGCAGCCGGCCCGCACCCTCGGCGAGCACGCGGCCCAGCAGGTGCTCGAGCAGATCGCCGGGACGGACGACACCCCGCGCGGGTTCGTCCTGCCGACCGAGGTGGTCTGGCGCGGCAGCGCGTAGACGACCGTCAGCGCCAGGTCCGCGCGACCACCCAGCCGTCGCCGTCGGGGGCGATGTCGACCACCACGGCCTCGTCACCCGAGCTCGCCTGGAACCGCCACCCGACCGTGCGCTCCGGCGCGTGCGCCATCGCCGACGGCAGGTACTCCGCCGTCGCCGTCAGGCGCGTCGGGGTGTCGGACACCCGCCAGCGGCGCTCCCGCCACACCATCCGGTCCGGCACGCCCTGCTCCCACCACACCGTGGCGACCTCGTGCGTGAGCATCATCCTCGACCTCCTGGTTCGAACGTGTGTTCGAATGGTAGGCGATCTCGGCGACGTCCGCGCACCGTCCTCAGCGGAGCGCGGGATCCGGCGAACGGCCGGGCGTGGCGCGCAGGACGAGCTCGAGCGCGACCTGCCGGGGCCACAGGGCGTGGCGGGGCAGCACGTCCGGACCGCACGCTCGGGACCCCAGGCCGTGCTGCGCCGCGTCGAGGTACAGGTGCAGCCGGTCGGACGCGGGGAGCTCGTGCGGGTGCTCGGCGGCGTCCCACTGCTGGGCGCTGTGCCGTGCGAGCTGGAACCCCGGCAGGTCCGCCCCGGCGCGCTCGTGGCCGACGACGACGAGCGGCCCGACCGCGAGTTCGCGCAGCCCGGGACGGTGGCCGGTCTCCTGCGGCCGGGCGTACCGCACCACGAGGTCGTCGACGGATCGCTCGAAGCGGCCGACCACGGCACCGTTCCGCGCGTCCGGGTAGGACTCGTGCGGCCCGGTCCCCCACCACGACACCCGGTCGGCGAGGTCGGCGTCGAGCTCGAGGTGCAGACCGATCCGCGGCCAGGTGCAGTCCCACGCTCCAGTCGGGGTGACGCTCCACCGCAGGCGGAGGTCGTCCCCGTCGCCCGTCCACCGGAACTCGGAGTCGATGCCGGAGCCGCTGCCCGCCGGCATCGACCGGACGCGTTGCACGAGGGTGTCGCCGTCGTGCTCGAGCGCCGTGACACGGTGGGTGAGCCGGTCGAGTCCCCGTTCCCGCCAACGGTCGGCCGACGGCGGGACGGATTCGTCGCCCCGCCCCGCGCTGAGCTCCGGCCACGTCGTCTCGTACGACCCCTGCCCCGCGGCCCGGTCGTTCTCCGTCGGGGCGCGCCACAGTTCCGGCTCGATCGCCCGGATCGGGATCCCCGACCACGCGCGGAGCGTCCCGTCGTCGTCGAAGACGGCACCGACGGGCCGGGCGGATCCGCCGGACGGGCCGGCCACGGGCGGCAGGGCCGCGACGGCGAGCTGTTGCCGTGCCAGCACGTGCCCGCGACCGGCCCACACCGTGTCGTGCCGGAGGACCGCGCGGAAGGTGAGGTGCGCCTCGCGGCCGCGCCGGGGGGCGATCGCGTCGCTCGGCAGGGCCACGGTGGCCTCGTGGCCGGGCAGGACCGTCGGTACGTCCAGCGTGCCGCCGTCGACCACCCGTCCGTCGACCGCGAGCTCCCAGTGCACGGCGAGGTCCGCCGTGTCGGCGTGACGGCGGACGTTGCGGACGGTGAGCGACGAGCCCTCGCGGGTGAACCGCACCGGCGCCCAGAGCGCCGCGAGGTCCGCGAGCGCCGGGGTCGCCGTCCCGTCGGACAGCACGAGCCCGTCCATCACGAAGACACCGTCGTGCACGGGTTCGCCGAAGTCGCCGCCGTGACCGAAGTACTCGACGCCGTCCGGGGTCCGCGTCCGGATCCCGTGGTCCCGCCACTCCCAGACGAAGCCGCCGTGCAGCCGCGGCCAGCGGTCGAAGCGGTCCTGGTAGTCGGCGAGCGCCCCCGGTCCGTTGCCCATCGCGTGCCCGTACTCGCACAGCACGAAGGGCTTGGCGCGCTGCCGCGCTCCGGCAGCGGGCCCGACCTCGTGCACGGGCATCGTGACGGTCCCGCACACCGAGTCGATCTCCTCGAGCGTCGGGTACATCCGTGAGTACACGTCCGTGTACGCGCCCTCGGTGTCGCCCTCGTAGTGGATCGGTCGCGACGGGTCCCGGCGGCGGATCCACTCCGCCATCGCGGCGAGGTTGGCGCCCGTGCCGGACTCGTTGCCGAGCGACCACATGACGACGCACGGGTGGTTCTTGTCCCGTTCCACCGTCCGCCGGACGCGGTCGAGGTAGGCGTCCCGCCACGCGGGGTCCGCCGAGGGGTTGCCGACCCAGTCGACCTCCCAGAAGCCGTGTGTCTCGAGGTCGCACTCGAGCACCACCCAGAAGCCGTACTCGTCGGCGAGCTCGAGGAAGCGCGGGTGCGGCGGCTGGTGCGCGGTGCGGATGGCCTGCACGCCGTGCTGCTTCATGAGCGACAGGTCGGCGCGGACCACCGCCTCGTCGAAGACGCGACCGAGGTCCGGGTGCGTCTCGTGCCGGTTCACCCCGTGGAACACCAGGGGCACGCCGTTCGCGAGCAGTCGGTCGCCGACGACCTCGACCCGACGGAACCCGACGCGCAGGCGGACCGTCTCGGTCCGCGTGGCCACGACCAGGTCGTAGAGCCGGGGTGTCTCCGCCGACCAGGGGTCGACCGGACCGACGTCCAGCCGGGCCGGCGTGGCGGGGTCGACCCGCGCCTCCAGGCCGACCTCGGCGAGGCGGACGGTGACCTCCGGGGCGGTGGTGGCCGTCTCGACGACGAGCGTGCCGCGACCCGTCGACGGGTCGCGGTCGGCGACCACGAAGACGTCGTCGAGGCCGTGGAGCGGCCGGTGCTCGAGGGTGACCGACCGGAAGACCCCTGGGAGCCACCACTGGTCCTGGTCCTCGAGGTAGCTGCCCTGCGACCACTGCACCACGCGCAGCGCGACGGTGTTCGTGCCGGGGCGGAGGTGGTCGGTGACGTCGTACTCGACGGCCAGCCGACTGCCCGTCGACCAGCCG
Organism: Curtobacterium sp. B18; assembly: GCF_000333375.1. GTDB lineage: Bacteria > Actinomycetota > Actinomycetes > Actinomycetales > Microbacteriaceae > Curtobacterium. The sequence continues at coordinate 9,401 of NZ_BACZ01000205.1, read as the reverse complement.
ACGGCGGCTCCGTTCACCCACACCCGTGCGAGCGACTCGGCGCCGTCCAGCCGCAGGACGGTCCGCCCGTCGACGGGCCACCACTCCGGCAGCTCGAAAGTCCGGAGGTGGTCGCCGGTGGGGTTCGCGTCCGGCACGTGCGGCGGGTCGACCGGGAACGGGTACCGGATGTTCGTGTACCAGGGCGATCCGTGCCCGTGCAGGGCCCAGTGCGAGGGGACCGGCAGGTCGGTCCAGTCGGACGCCGCGTGCGCGTCGGCGTGTGCGTCCCCGCGCGCGAACGGCGGGACGCCGTCGACCTCGTCGCGCGGCACCCGGTCGTGCAGCCGGAACCGCCAGGTCCCGTCGAGCGAGAGCGTCCGGGCGTCCGACCGCACCCGCGCGCGCGGCGCCAGGCGTGTCCGGGACCCGGGGTCGGTGGTCCCGAGGGGTCCGACCGCGCCCGGTGCCGTCACTTGATCGCGCCCTTGGCGATGTCGCCGATGAACTGGCGGGCGCCGATGAGGAAGACGACCAGGAGCGGGAGCACGGACAGCAGCGCACCGGCCATCACCATGCTGTAGTTGTTGGCGAAGGTCGTGTTGAGCTGGGCCATCGCGACCTGCAGGGTCAGGTGGTTCGGGTCGTTCAGCACGATGAGCGGCCAGAGGTAGTCGTTCCACGAGCCGATGAACGTGAAGATCCCGAGGAACCCGAGACCCGGACGGATGAGCGGGATGCAGACCGTCCACCACTGCCGGAAGAACCCGGCGCCGTCGATCACGGCGGCGTCCATGAGTTCGTCCGGGATGCTCGACAGGATGTACTGCCGGAGCCAGAAGATGCCGAAGGCGTTCGCGGCGGCCGGCACGATCAGGGCCTGCAGGTGACCGACCCAGCCGAGGTTCGTCATGGTGATGAACTGCGGGATGATCGACAGCTGCATCGGGAGCATGAAGGTCACGAGCACGACCGTGAAGAGGGTCTTCCGGAGCGGGAAGTCGAACTTCGCGAAGGTGAACGCGGCGAGCGAGTCGAAGAAGAGCACCAGGACGGTGACGCTCACCGACACGATGACGGTGTTGAGCAGGGCACCGCCGAAGTCGATCTTGTCGAAGACCTCGCCGATGTTCTGGAACAACCAGGGTCCCGGCACGAACACCGGCGGCGACTTGTAGATGTCGCTGGTGGTGTTGCTCGCCATGACGAACAGCCAGTAGAGCGGGAAGATCGAGATGACCGCGCCGATCGTGAGCAGCGTGTAGAGCACGATGCGCGGAGCACCGGGACCCTTGCGGCGGCGACGGGTGACGGTCGCGTTCCGGGTCGGGGCGGCCGTGGTCGGACGGGTCAGGACGCTCACGCGCGTGCCTCCTCTTTCCGGCCGGCGGTGAAGCGCCAGCTGATGATCGTGAACACGACGACGATGAGGAACACGCCCCAGGCGATCGCCGCCCCGTACCCGAAGCGGTTGAACCCGAAGGCCTGCTGGTAGAAGTACAGGACCATCGTCAGGCCGCCCTGACCGGCACCGCCGCTGTTCGTCGAACCGGCGGTGGTGGTGAGGACCTGGGCCTCGGTGAAGCTCTGCAGGCCGGTGATCGTGCTGACGACGAGCACGAAGATGACCGTGGGGCGCAGCAGCGGCAGCGTGATCGAGAAGAAGCTGCGGAAGGCGCCGGCGCCGTCGATCTTCGCGGCCTCGTAGACCTCGCCGCCGATGGACTGCATGCCGGCGAGGAAGATGATCGCGTTGTAGCCGGTCCACTGGTACGTGATGAGCAGGGAGACCGTGACCTGGATGCCGAACGGGGTGCTCAGCCACGGCACCGCCGGCAGACCGATCGCGTGCAGGAGCGTGTTCGCGAGACCGAAGTTCTGGCCGAAGATCGACCCGAACAGCACCGCCATCGCCACCACCGAGGTGATGTTCGGGATGAAGTAGGCGATCCGGAAGGCCGTGCTGTACCGGACGGCGCTGTTCAGCATCGCCGCGATGACGATCGCGATGACGAGCATCGGGAACGTCGACAGCGCGAAGATGACGAACGTGTTCCGGATCGACAGGTAGAAGGTCGGGTCGGTGAAGAGCTTCTGGAAGTTCTCGAGACCGACCCACGTCGGGTCGCCGAGCCCGTTCCAGTCCTGGAACGAGAGGACGAGCGAGTACATCGTCGGGTAGAGCCCGAAGACGAGGAACAGGATGAAGAACGGGGCGACCGCGAGGTACATCGGCCAGGTGCGGCGGATGCCCCGCCGGCGGGGCCGGGTCGCTCGACCCGGCCCCGCCAGCGACGGTGCGACTGAGGCGGTCACTTCGCCGATTCCAACGCCGACTTCGCGGCCTGCACGGCGTCGGACCAGGCCTTGTCGGGGTCCTTGCCGGTCTGGACGTTCGTCAGTTCCGTCAGGTACGGGGCGGACACCTGCGCGTCGTAGGGGCTGGTGTACCTCGTCGGCATCGACTCGATGGACTTCTGGAAGACCGAGACGGTGTCCTGTCCACCGAAGAACGCGTCGCCCTTGGTGAGCGCCGACTCGTCGAGCGCCTTCGACGACGAGGGGAAGTTGCCGACCTGACTGTACGTCGTGGCCTGCGCCGACGGTGCGACCAGGGCCTCGATCACCTTGAGGGCGGCCTTCTTGTCGGACGTCGCCGCGGGGATCGTGAGGAACGACCCACCGACGTTGCCGGGGCCGCCGGGGGTCGCGGTGACACGCCACTTGCCGGACGTGTCCGGTGCGGCGCTCTTGATGTCGCCGGCGTGCCACGCAGCGCCGATGACGGTGGGGAGCTTGCCCTGGTTGACGGCCGATGCCCAGTCGGGGCTGCCGTCCTCGATGTTCGCGACGATGCCGGCCCGCTCCGCCGTCACCGCGCGCTCCCATGCCTGCTTGACCGTGCTGTCGTCGCCCAGGAACTTGCCGGACTTGCTCACGAAGCCACTGTCGGCCTGGGCCATCGACCAGCTGAAGACGTCACCGGCGGAGACCTCGAGGGACGCACCCGTCTTGGCCTTCAGCTCCTTGCCGAACGCGAAGTACTTGTCCCAGGTGCTCGTGGCGTCCGCGACCGCGGCGGGCTCGCTCGGCAGGCCGGCCTCGGCCAGCACGTCCTCGCGGTAGAACAGGGCGGACGGACCGATGTCCGTCGGGATGCCGATGAGCTTGCCGTCCGACGTCGTGGCCTCGGCGAGCTTCCACTTCGGGAACTGGGCGAGGTAGGACGCGGGCACCAGCGACTTCAGGTCCGTGAAGAGGCTGGACTGCTGCAGGAAGTACGGCATGTCCTCGCCCTTGACGCCCGTGATCGAGGGGACGTTCGTCTTGCCGGTGAAGGTCGTCACCAGCTTCTGCTTGAAGTCGCCACCGATGACGTTGACCTGCAGCTTGTCCGAGGCGAACTCCTTCTTCGCGCTCGAGACGACCGAGTCGCCGAGGGCGCCGGGCCACAGCCAGGCGGTGAGCTTGCCGTCGGACGCGGACGATCCGGCGGAGCAGCCGGTGAGGACGAGTGCCGCGGCGACCGCGGTGGCGAGGACCGCGGCGGTGCGGCGACGCTTCGTGGGGGTGCGCATGGGTTCTCCTGGGTTCGGGTGGCGATCGGGGAAGTGGTGCGGTGGGACGTCAGGGTCTGGGATCCGGCGGACCGGCGGTGGCGGCCTGGAGGAACGTGGGGAGGAAGTCGTACCGGTGCGGTTGGGCCGCGGTCGGGTTGGCGGCGAGCCACGGCAGGAGTTCGTCCCGCCGCGGAGCGGTGGACGCCCCGCCGGGTCGGGAGACCGTGATCGCGGCGACGAGCGCCGCGAGGTCGACGCGTTCCCGGAGCGGTCGGTCCTCGAGGGAGGCGACGGCGAGCGCGGCACAGAACACGTCGCCGGCGCCGGTCGCGTCGACCGCCCGGACGCGCACGCCGGGGACGACGACCTCGTCGCCTGAGGCCGAGTCGACGGCGACCACGCCGTCCGCGCCGCACGTGACGACGCTGAGCGGGACGCGCTCGGCGAGGAGCCGCGCAGCGCGGACAGGGTCGTCGGTCCGTGTGTACGCCATGGCCTCGCGGTCGTTCGGGGTGAACGCGTGGGCACCGTCGATCGCGTCGAGCACCGCGGGGTCCCAGGCGCCGGACGCGTCCCACCCGACGTCGGCGAACACCCGCTGCCCCCGGTCGGCGCTCGTGCGCACCCACTCCGCGGTGGACTCGTCGACGTGCAGCGCCGCGACACGACCGCCGGTCGCCGGGAGGATGTCCGGGAGGGCGACGGGCGACTCGGTTCCGCCCGTCACGATCGCCCGGTCCCCGTCGTAGCCGAGGCACGCGCTCACCGGGATCGACCACCCCGGGATGCGGGCGAGCAGGGCGGTGCCGATGCCTTCGCGGGCGAGCGCGGCACGGCAGAGGCCGCTGAGCTCGTCGTCGCCGACAGCGGCTGCGACGTCGGTGGACGCGCCGAGACGGGCCGCGGCGATGGCGAAGTTGGCGATGCCGCCGGGCGTCCACGCGAAGTGGGGCGTCCAGTGCTCCTGGCCGAGCACCGGACCGTGCGGCAGGTCGGCGAACACGGCGTCGAAGAACAGCATCCCGGCGACGAGCACGTCAGCATCGGTGCTCGGTGTCGGTCGGTCGTCCATCGCTGCCTCCATCGGTCGGCGTGTGAGGAAGTTGTAACACAGATCGATCGACATCGCGCATCTTTTTGTTTGAAAAGGTTTGCATGTTGATCGAATTTGATCGCTATGCTGATCGGTATGAAGGACATCCGTGATCTCGCCATCCTCGATCGCCTCCGTGCTGACCGCGCGGCCTCGGTGACCGACCTCGCCGAGGCCACCGGATCGAGCGTCGCGACGATCCGCCGCGACCTGCAGCGCCTCGACGACGCCGGTCTGCTGCGCCGCACCCGTGGCGGTGCGGTGCTCGCCGACGGACACGAGGGCGATGCCCCCTTCCCCGAGGTGGAGACGGTGCACCGCGACGAGAAGCTCCGCATCGCGACCGCGGCGGCCGACCTCGTCGAGGACGGCCACACCGTCGTGCTCGACATCGGCACCACGGTGCTGCAGCTCGCGACCCTGCTGCGCGGGCGTCCGGTGACCGTCATCACGGCGAACATGGCCGTGTTCGAGGTCCTCAAGGACGACCCCGAGGTCCACCTCGTCCTCCTGCCCGGCGACTACGACGCGGTGTACCACTGCGTCTCGGGCCACCTGACCACCGACTCGCTCCGGCTCATCCGCGCCGACCACGCCTTCCTCGGCGTCAGCGGGATCTCGGCGAGCGGCGACCTCCGCGACACCACGATCGCGCAGGTCCCCATCAAGCAGGCGATCGCCACCGCGTGCGACGAGGTCACCGTCCTCGCCGACAGCAGCAAGTTCCCCGGCACCGGGGCTGCGCGGATCGACCTGCCGTCATCGATCGTGCGGGTCGTCACCGACGCCGAACCGCCGGTCCCGGTCGCCGCGGCGTTCGCAGCCCACGGCGTGGAGGTCCTCGTCGCATGAAGCTCGTCATGATCGGCGGTGGCGGCTTCCGCACACCGCTCGTGTACTCCGCACTGCTCCGCGACCACGCCGACGGGCGGGTCACCCAGGTCGCGCTCGTCGACGTCGACGTCGACCGGCTGCGCACGATGGCGCGGATCCTCGCCGACCAGGCCGAGGGCGTCGCGGACGCGCCGGCGATCAGCGTGCACACCGACGTCGAGGAAGCCCTGCCCGGGGCCGACTTCGTGTTCTCCGCGATCCGGGTCGCCGGGATGGAGGGCCGCGCGACCGACGAGCGCATCGGGCAGTCGCACGGCGTCATCGGGCAGGAGACCGTCGGGTTCGGCGGCATCTCCTACGCCCTCCGCACGCTGCCCACCGTGATGGCGTTGGCGCACACGATCAAGCGACTCGCGCCCGACGCGTGGGTGATCAACTTCACGAATCCGGCCGGTGTCGTGACCGAGGCCATGTCGACGGTGCTCGGCGAGCGGGTCATCGGTATCTGCGACTCCCCCATCGGGCTCGCACGTCGGGCACTCGGCACCCTCGGCATCCAGCACGGCCCGGACGTCGAACTCGAGTACGCCGGCCTGAACCACCTCGGATGGCTCACCGCGGTCCGCGTGGACGGGGTGGACCGGCTCCCGGAGGTCCTCGCCGACGCGGACCGGATCGAGTCCTTCGAGGAGGGCAAGCTGTTCGGGGCGGAGTGGATCCAGGCCCTCGGTGCCCTGCCGAACGAGTACCTGCACTACTACGCCTACCGACGCGACGTCCTGCAGGCCGACCAGTACGCGCCGCACACCCGGGCGCGCTACCTCGTCGAGCAGCAGGACCGGTTCTGGGTGGACGCCGCCTCGAGCAGCCGTCCGTTCCACACCTGGCAGGAGTGCCGGCACGAGCGTGAGTCGACGTACATGGCGACGAACCGCGACTCGGTCGGCATGGGCGAGCGGGACGTCGAGGACATGACCTCGGGCGGCTACGAGGACGTCGCGCTGTCCCTGATGCGGGGCATCGCGTACGACCAGCGCGCGCGGCTCATCCTGAACGTCCGGAACGCCGGTGCCCTCGCCGGGGTGGACGACGACGCCGTGGTGGAGATCCCGTGCATCGTCGACGCGACCGGTGCACACCCGATCCCCGGCGCCCGGGTGCCCGACTTCGGGCTCGGGACGGTCACCGCGGTCAAGTACGTCGAACGACAGACGATCCAGGCGGCACTGCACGCCGACCGGGCCGCGGCGCTCCGCGCCCTCGCGCACCACCCGCTCGTCGACTCCGTCCGCGTCGCCCGTGCGCTGCTCGACGACGCACGGTCCTCGTTCCCGCACCTCGCCTACCTGTCCTGACCCGCGCCTCCCGGCCGACGGCGCACAGCGCTGCCGCCGCCGGCCGGCCCGTCCCGAAAGCACAGCCATGCACCAGAACCAGAAGCTCGTCGAGGCGCGCATCGAGCGCGTCCTGAACGAGCGCATCGTCCCCGCCGTGTACCAGGCACGCACCCCCGTCACCCTCGCCGCCTGGCAGGTGCCGGACGAGCCCGTGCCCGCCGCCGAGGCGCTGGCGGCCGAGTACCGTCCCTTCACGGTCGGCGACCAGTGGGGTCGGGCCTGGTCGACCTGGTGGTTCGAGGTCACCGGCACCGTCCCCGCCGAGTGGGCCGGCCGGACCGTCGAGCTCCTCGTCGACCCGGGGTTCCAGGGCGACTGGCCCGGCAACCAGGCCGAGGGGCTCCTGCACACCCCGGACGGTACACCGGTCAAGGGCATCCACCCGCGCAACCACTACCTGCGCATCGCCGACCAGGCCGACGGCGGCGAGCAGGTCCACCTGTTCCTCGAGGCGGCCGCGAACCCGGACATCCTCGTCAACGAGTTCGTCCCGACGGCGTACGGCTCGAAGCGGACCGCGCCCGAGACCCCGATCTACACGTTCCGGACCGCCGAGCTCGCGGTGTTCGAACCCGAGGTCTGGGCCCTGCGCTTCGACGTCGAAGTGCTGTTCCAGATGGTCAAGGAGCTGCCGGAGACCGACCCGCGTCGACACGAGGTGCTCCGCGACCTCGAACGCGCGATGGACGTCCTGGCGCTCGACGACATCGTCGGCACCGCCGCCGCGGCCCGCGCCGAGCTCGCCGGGGCCCTCGCCAGCCCGGCGAACCCGTCCGCGCACCGGCTGAGCGGCATCGGCCACGCGCACATCGACAGTGCCTGGCTCTGGCCGATCCGCGAGACGAAGCGCAAGACCGGTCGGACGTTCTCGAACGTGCTCGCCCTGGCCGAGCAGTACCCCGACCTCCGGTTCGCCGCGTCGAGCGCGCAGCAGTACGCGTGGGTCAAGGAGCGCTACCCGGCGGTGTTCGAGGGCATCAAGGCCGCGATCGCCCGCGGACAGTGGATCGTCGTCGGCTCGCAGTGGATCGAGCCGGACGGCAACCTACCCGGCGGCGAGGCCATGGTCCGGCAGATCACGCAGGGCCTCCGGTTCTTCGCCGACGAGCTCGGCGCCGACACCCACGGCATCTGGCTGCCGGACTCGTTCGGCTACACCGCAGCGTTCCCGCAGATAGCGAAGCTCGCCGGCCTCGACTGGTTCCTCACGCAGAAGCTGTCCTGGAACCAGACGAACACGTTCCCGCACCACACGTTCTGGTGGGAGGGCATCGACGGCTCCCGGATCTTCACGCACTTCCCGCCGATCGACACCTACAACTCGACGCTCGAGGGCGAGGAACTGCACCACGCCGTCCGGCAGTTCCGCGAGAAGGGCGCCGCGACGACGTCGCTCGTGCCGTTCGGCTACGGCGACGGCGGCGGCGGTCCGATCCGCGAGATGATGGAGCGGCAGCGCCGGGTCGAGTCGCTCGAGGGCTCGCCCCGCGTCGAGATCGAGCACCCGGACGACTTCTTCGCCCGGGCGCGCGACGATTACCAGGACGCCCCCGTCTGGGTCGGCGAGCTGTACCTCGAGCTGCACCGCGGCACGTTCACGTCGCACGCCCGCGAGAAGCGCGGCAACCGCAGGGCCGAGCACCTGCTCCGCGAGGCCGAGCTGTGGTGGACGGCAGCGGCGCTGCAGGGCGCCGAGTACCCGTACGCGTGCCTCGACGAGCTCTGGCAGGCGACGCTGCTGCAGCAGTTCCACGACATCCTGCCCGGCTCCTCCATCCGCTGGGTGCACGAGGAGAACGAGGAGAGCTACCGGCGGAACCACGCCGAGATCGAACAGCTCATCGCCCGCGCGCTCACGCACCTCGGTGCGACCGGTGTGGTCGCGAACGCCGCTGACCACGACCGACACGAGCTCGTCGTCGACGACGACGGCACGCCGATCGGCGTCGTCGAGGCACGGGCGCACGCGCTCTCCCCGCTCACCGTAGAGGAGGAACAGCAGAACCCAGCGCGTGCGACGTGGCTTGCGGAACCCGCCGGTGAAGAAGGTGACGAGCATCTGCATGATGATCGTCGCCGGGAGGAGTTGCATCGACCAGTGGTGCAGTTGGCGCAGCAGCATGCCGCCGTGCACGTCGAAGGCCAGTCGCAGCTCCGACGCGTATGCGGCGGAGACAAGGTGACCGTCGAGGGGTGCGTACGACCCGTGGTAGACGACTTGTTCGATGGACGCATCGAACAGGAACCCCATGACGAATCCTGTGCCGAGATAAACCAGTGCGATCGCTGCGGTGGCGACGCCGAACAACCCGGTCCAATGCAGCGGTACCGGGCGGTGCCGCATCCAGGTGAGGGCCGCGGCGGTCAGCCGTCCTGGCGTGGTGTCCGCGACCAGGTCCGCTAGGGAACGGCGGGATGGTCGGGTTCTACGATCAACGGGCATCGGTCGCTCCCGTGACGGTGTCGGGGACACCACCGGTCACGAACGCTCGGCGAGGCTCGGTGATGGAGCCGAGGNAGGCGATGTCGCGGCCTGCG
>NZ_BACZ01000206.1 GCF_000333375.1 Curtobacterium sp. B18 | reverse complement strand
CCCGGCGACGCGGTTGAGGCCCTGGAGTGGACGACCGAGGACGAAAGCGGGCCGGACCCGCACTTTTGAGCCGACCCCGCACGGATGGTTGACGTCGTCGAGTCGCTCGACGACGACCTCCGCGACGTGGGCATCCGGGCGACGGGCACCGCGGACTACCTCGACGCCCTGCACGCGCTCGACGGGGAGATGGAGCGGGCCTTCGGCGCGCTCGGCCCCGGGCAGCGGGCCCTCGTGACGAACCACCACGTCTTCGGCTACCTCGCCGACCGGTACGGGTTCCGGGTCGTCGGGGCCGTCATCCCGAGCGGGACGACCCTCGCCTCGCCGAGCGCGGCGGACCTGCGGGACCTCGCCGACGCGATCGAGGAGACGGGCGTCCGGACGGTCTTCGCCGACGCGTCGCAGCCCGCCCGGTTGGCCGAGGTCCTGGCGGAGGAGGTGGACGTGCACGTCGACATCCAGCCGCTCGCCACCGAGTCGCTGACCACCGACGGCCCCGCGTCCACCTACCTGGGGATGATGCGGTCGAACACCGAGGCGATCGTCGACGGCCTCTCGGTTCGTAATTGAGAATGAGAATCAGTACAGTAACCACCATGACGACGACCAAGACCCTGCGCACCGCGGCCCTGCCTGCCGCCCTGCTCACCGCGGCCACCCTTGCCCTCACCGGATGCGCGGCCGACACCACCCCCTCGGAGTCCGCGCGCACCGCGACCGCGCGCGCCGACGGCACCCGGATCACGCTCACGTACGACGGCGGAGTCCTCGTGCTCGACGACGACCTTCGCGTCCTGACCGACGACGCCGTCGACGGGTTCACACGCGTCAACCCGGCGGGTGACGGGCGGCACGTGCTCGTCACGGTGCCGAGCGGCTTCCGGGTGCTCGACACCGCGGCCGATCCGGCCCTCACCGACGCGGTCTTCCCCGCCGACACCGGCGGGCACGCGGTCGTCCACGGCGACCGGACGGCGCTCTTCGCCGACGGCACCGGCCAGGTGACGACGTTCGACAACACCGAGCTCGACGGTGCCGACCTGCCCGACACCGAGACGACCGAGTCCGCGGCCGCGCACCACGGCGTTGCGATCGTGCTGGAGGACGGCACGCTGCTCACCACCATCGGCGACGAGGAGTCTCGCAGCGGGGTCCGTGCGCTGGGCGCGGACGGGAAGGAGACCACCCGCTCCGAGGAGTGCCCGGACGTGCACGGGGAAGGCGCGGTCCAGGGTGACGTCGCCGTGTTCGGGTGCACGGACGGGGCCCTCGTGTACGACGACGGGACGTTCACGAAGATCGACGCTCCGACGGAGTACGGCCGCACCGGCAACCTGTTCACGACCGGCACGTCCTCGATCGCACTGGGCGACTACAACGACGACCCGGACAGCGAGGGGTACCTCCTCCACCAGATCGCCCTGATCGACGCGGCATCCGGTTCCTACCGGGTTGCCGACGTGCCGGACGGCGTCGGCTACACGTTCCGGGACCTCGCTCGTGGTCCCGGGGACGAGGCCGTCGTGCTCGGGGACGACGGCGCGCTGCACACCTTCGACACGACGTCCGGTGACCTGCTCGACTCCTTCCCGGTGATCGACCCGTGGGAGGGACCCGCCGAGTGGCAGGACGCCCACCCGGCGCTGAAGGTCGTCGGCGACGTCGCCTACGTCACCGACCCGGCCGAGCGGAAGGTCCACGCGGTCGACCTCACGACCGGCGAGACCATCGCGTCGAGCGAGGTGCTGCCCGGCACGCCCAACGAGATCGCGATCGCGTAGCGACGCGTCCGCACCGACGCGGTGCAGGGCGGACGGGAGGCGCGGTGCCGGCTGGCACCGCGCCTTGCGTCCGTCGGCGTCTCAGCGACCGGCGGCCGCGTGGTTCGCGACCTGCGTCGCCGACAGGACGGTGCTGTACACCGCCGCGTACCGCATCGACCCGGTGAAGGCGAAGTTCGACGGCTGCCCGGGCCACCCCGACACGGTGTCGTAGCCGATCCGGAAGTAGCCGGTGTATTTCTCGGGCGCGGTGAACGCGGTGTTCGAGGCGACGAGGGCGCCGTCCGCGTAGAGCCGCATCCCGGTGCTCGCGGACATCGTCGCCACGACGTGGTGCCACGCGCCGTCGGTGTACGCCTTCGGTGAGGTCACGACCTGGGTCGTCCCGTTGTAGGTGCCGAAGACGAGCTGCCCGGTGGTGTTGATGTAGATCTGCCGGTCGTGCTGCCCGGAGGTGGCGGACTGGTTGCTGCCGAACCCGACGAGCATGCCGCCGGCGACGGTCGTGCGGAACCAGACCTCCTCGCTGAAGGTGGTCGGGTTGGCGTACGAGCGCGGCGTCGACACGAAGCTCGTCGAGCCGTTCAGCACGTAGGAGCTGCCGGTGTCGCGCGGGCACGCGTTCGGGCTCGGGGTGGAGGCCGTCATCGCGCCCTGGTACGTGCCGTTCAGGCCCTTGCCCGACCAGTCCGCGGCGGTGGTCGCACCGCTGGCCTCGCCGAGACGGTAGGCGAAGAGGGCGTTCGCGGTGTCGGCGCCGACCGCGGCGCCGCAGGTGAAGTAGGGCGCGGTCGCGGCGCTGTTGCCGCTGTTCGCCACCACGGCGCTGAACGCGGACCGGGTCGGGGCGAACACGTTGGCGAGGCCGACGACGGCCACGGCGAGGACCAGGACGAGGGCCACGACCCGACCGTCGCGGAGACGTCGGAGGTTCACGAGGGACGCACCGCCTCGACGCGGCCGACGGCCAGGCACAGCACCAGGGGGACGAGGCACGCGGCGACGAGCAGCCCCCACCCGATCGGTCCGAGGTCGATGTTCGACGTGAGCTGGTAGTGCCCGTTCGCCGTGAGTTCGCGGATGACCATGTGCCCGACCTGTCCGTCGACGAGGTGCACGCTCGCGGCACCGGGCGACTCGACCCGGACCGGGAACACGCCGGAGGACACGATCGTCGCCTCGACGCCGGCGTGGGTGGCGGTGTTCGTGATCGTCGTCACGTTGACGAACGGCTTGAGGACGAAGGCCGCGTACGACGCGGTGAGCGCTCCCCCGGCGATGCGGAGGCACGTACGCGTCACCCGGTCGGTGAACACGCTCGTGAGCGTCCAGATCACCAGCGTGCCGATGAGCAGCAGCGGCGCGGCGCGGAACAGCCAGCCGAGGTGCGGCACGAGGAGCACCGGCGAACCGATGACGTTCTCCTGCGTGAGGGTCCACGGGTCGGTCGCGCCGTTGATGTCGCCACGGGTGTGCAGGCCCGCGCCGTCGACGTCGACGATGCGGTGCGTGTAGACGACGCCCGGGTTCGCGGCGGTCTCGAAGGAGACGACGTCGCCGACGCCGAGGGTGGCGACGTCCACCGGCAGGTCGAGGACGAGGGTGCCGACCGGGGCGGCCTCGCCCATCGAGGGCGTCTCGACGACGAACCAGCGGCCGCCGACGGACAGGAACAGCAGGGCGGCGGTGAGGAGCACGGCGGCGACGACGGCCACAGACCAGGCGAGCACCGTCTCGAAGCGGGTGGCGGTGTGGCCCCCGAGCAGCGGGCGCTCCAGCGTGCCGCTGAGCGGGATGGCGGCGGTCTGGCTCATCGTCGGCTCCGTTCGTGTGCGGCGTGTGTGGGGAGGGGGCGCCCGCGGGGAGGCGGGGAGGCGGGGCGGTGCGGGGTGGGGGTGATGGTTGGTGCGGGGTGGGGGTGGTGCGGGGTGGGGGTGGGGTGATGGGTGGAGCGGGGTGTGGGTGGCGACGCTCGACCGGAGGGGGGGATCGGTCGAGCGTCGCCGGTCGGGGTGGCTAGGCGGTGAAGGTCCAGGTCATCGGCACGGAGGCGGCGAGGCCCTGGTAGGTGTTGCCGGCCGAGGAGTCGAGCGTCACGGCGAAGGTGAACGGCACGGACGCACCGGCGGCGGGGGCTGCGGGCATCGTGAACGCCGAGGCGGCGGCGCCCTTGAAGCTGGCGAGCGTGCCGGAGAAGACCGTGGTCGAGCCGGACGTGATGACGAGGTTCATCTTCGCGCAGAGGTCGGTCGCGGTGCCGTTGACCGAGCCGTTCGCCGACTGGGTGCAGGTGGCACCGGGGGTCAGCGTGAAGGTCGAGGCGTTCGCGGTCCCGGTGTTCTTGATCGAGATCGCGGTGGTGACGGTGTTGCCCGGCGTCATGGTGGTGCTGCCGCCGAACTTGTTGATGGTCGAGCAGGTCGCGGCGTTCGTCGAGACCGAGCCGCCGTCGGTGCTCGTGCACGTGACGGTGCCGCCGGCGTTCTGCTCCTGCATCGTCAGCGTGCCGCTCGCGGCGGTGTTGCTGCTGTTGGTGATGCTCGCGGCGAACCCGGAGAGGGTGCCGGTGAGCGAGAGGGAGAGCAGCACGGCGGCGAAGATGCCCGCGAGGAGTGCGACGGGGGCGAATCGGACCCGCTTCAGTGCGGGGGTGCGGAGCTTGTCGGACACGGGAACCTCTTCGGAGTGGTGATCAGGGATGGGGGGTGGAGCAACGCGTTCGGGTTCGTTTGCTTCGATGATCAAGATAGTCACTCATTCACCAAATTGACCACTCGTATACTGGCCCCAGTGCGAGGGACGCTCCCTCACGACCCGAAGGCGAGGACCGCGTGCCCACGGCACCCGACAGTGACCCGACCGACCTCATCGCGGCGTTCGAGGCCGTCGTCCGCGCGAACGCGAGCCTCGTCGGCCGCCTGAGCGCCCGCGCCGGGGTGCACGAGAACGCCCTCCGCGCCCTGGTGCTCGTGAGTGACACGGGGTACTCCACGCCGACCGAGGTCGCCGGCTACCTCGGCCTGACGTCGGGCGCGGTCACGAACATGATCGACCGGATGACGAACGCCGGCCTGCTCGAGCGGGCGCCGAACCCCGACGACCGCCGTGGCTCGCTGCTGCGGCTGCTGCCCGACGGCGAGGCCGTCGTCCAGGACCACCGACGCCGCTACGCCGAGGTCCTCCGCGAGGTCGACGCGGCACACGGCGGCGCCGCACTCGCGGTGCTGAGCGACCTGGCCACGGCGCTCTACCAACGGGCCGGCGACGTCGAGCCCTGATCGCGCACCCGGTCGCGACCCGGGGCGCGACCGCACGACGGACGGGA
>NZ_BACZ01000207.1 GCF_000333375.1 Curtobacterium sp. B18 | reverse complement strand
CCCCCATGAGCGGGTCGTCCCCCGGGGTGGTGAAGTGTTAGAGCGGCTTCCCGTTCGGGCGGACGACGACGAAGTCCGGGAAGTGGCCCTGCTTGAACGTGATCTCACCGCGCACGAGGTCCTGGAAGCTCAGGTCGCGGTCGGGCACGCGCAGCCGGAGCGCCGGCTCACGGCCCTGGTCGCGGAAGGCCTGCCGCTCGGCGTCGCTGAGGTCACGCTCGTGGTTGTCGTAGCCCTGCTTGGGGTCACGGCCGGCCGCGGTGTTGCGGGCCTCCATCTCCTCGGGCGTCACGAACGACTCGTAGACGTGCCCGGAGGCCTTGAGCTTCGCGATGACGTCGTCGTAGACGTCCGACCGCTCGGACTGCCGGTAGGGACCGTGCGGCCCACCGACCTCGACGCCCTCGTCCCAGTCGAGGCGGAGCCAGCGCAGCGCCTCGAGGATCTGCTCGTACGACTCCTCGCTGTCGCGCGCAGCGTCGGTGTCCTCGATGCGGAACACGAGCTTGCCGCCGGTGTGCCGTGCGTACGCCCAGTTGAAGAGGGCGGTGCGGATGAGTCCGACGTGCGGCGTGCCGGTCGGGCTCGGGCAGAAACGGACACGGACATCGGAGCCGGAGGCGGTGGTGAATGGCGCAGTCATGACACCACGATCCTACCGGCCGGGACCCTGCCGAACGAGGCACGGCAGATGACGTCGCGGCCCCCGATGAACGCAGAAAACCCCTGACCAGTACTGGTCAGGGGTTCCCTGGTGTTACCAACGTTGAGTCCGGCGGCGTCCTACTCTCCCACAAGGTCCCCCTTGCAGTACCATCGGCGCTGAGAGGCTTAGCTTCCGGGTTCGGAATGTGACCGGGCGTTTCCCTCTCGCTATGACCACCGGAACACTTTCGACCCAATCCTGGATCAAAACTGTTCCCCAGCTGTAGCTGAAGTATTCAGT
>NZ_BACZ01000208.1 GCF_000333375.1 Curtobacterium sp. B18 | reverse complement strand
CCCGTCGGGCGCGACGAGCAGCGCCGATCCGATCTTCACGACCAGCGTCGGGCAGGCGGCGGGGGCGAAACGATCGGCGCGAGTCATCGGGTTGGGCGGGAACCGGCGGAACAGGAGAAAAGGAAGCGCCCGCTTAGGGGTAACCGCGTCGTGTCACAATGGGGACCAGGGCTTCTCTTCGTCCGCTTCGCTCG
>NZ_BACZ01000209.1 GCF_000333375.1 Curtobacterium sp. B18 | reverse complement strand
TCCCGTCCGTCAGGTGGTGGAGCGGGGCTTACGCCTCGACCGCGACCTTCTCCGGGTCCTCGTTGGAACCCGGCGCGCTCGGCGCGACCGTCGCGCGCACGCGCGCGCCGAGGTCGGCGTCGACGTTCGTCCAGTACGCGAACACGCGCTCGCGCAGGTCGTCGCGCGTCACCTTCGAGACGTGCCCGGCGATGTTGCCGACCAGACGCTCGCGGGCGGCGTCGTCGAGGACCTCGCGGACGAGCGTGCCGGCCTGCCCGAAGTCGTCGTCCTCGGGGTGGAGGGTCGCGGCGGAGCGCTGCAGCGCGCCGTCGGACTCCCAACCGGGAGCCTCGTCGCTGGCGGCGGGGTCGGCGTGCGCACCACCGAGGGAGTTCGGCGCGTACACCGGCACCTCGGCCTTCTGGAAGTCGAAGCGCATGGCGCCGTCCTTCGAGTAGGAGTGCACCTCGTTCTTCGGGGCGTTCACCGGCAGCTGCGCGTGGTTCGTGCCGACACGGTA
>NZ_BACZ01000210.1 GCF_000333375.1 Curtobacterium sp. B18 | reverse complement strand
TCGAAGGTGATCGCCGCGATGGCCTTCGCCGCGATGTCGATCGTCGTCACGGTGGTCGTCGCGACCGTCGTGCTGCACGCGTCCCTCGACCCGTGGCACTGGCTCGCCGCCGGGTTCGGCATCTGGTGCGGCGTGGTGCCGTTCGCCCTCATCGCGATCCTCATCGGGCAGTTCGCGAAGCCGTCCTTCGCCCAGCCGGTGTTCATGGTGGTGTTCATGGGCATGTCGATCCTCGGCGGGCTCTGGGTCCCGCTGTCGGTGATGCCGAGCTGGATGGGGAGCGTCGCGCACCTCATGCCCTCGTACTGGCTGAACCGGATCGGACAGACGGGCGCCGGGGCGACCGGGTCCGCCGGCATGACCGAACCGGCGCTGGTCCTCGCCGGTTGGGCGCTCGTCCTCGGCGCGGTGATCGCGTGGCGCTACCGCCGCGATGCCGCACGAGCGTGACCGAGCGTCCTACGCTGGCACCGATGTCAGAGGCGACCAACACGACCGAGGTGCGTGGTGCGGGGAACGCACCGACGGGCTCGCGAGCTCGCCCGCGCTCGTTCCCGTGGGCGGTCCCGCCCGGCGCGAGCGACGACGACATCCGGATCGGCCGGCGCCGCTGGTACTCCGGGGCGGTGTTCGCCCTGCTCTGGCAGGTCCTCGAGGTCATCGCCGTCTGGAACGACGGCCGGAGCCTCCGGGCGCACGTCGTCTCGACGATCGCCCTGGCGGTCCTCTACGCGGCGTACCTGTTCGCTCCGGAGCTGATGTGGCGCCGGAGCCTGCGCGGCCGGGTCGTCGTCCTCGCGGGCGTCGCGCTGCTGGCCGGGCTGCTGCTGTTCGTCGTCGGGCCACTCGCGATCTGGACGTGGCTGCTCGTCGCGGCACTGTCGGGCTTCGTCGCCGAACGGTTCTGGGTGGCGGGATCGGTCGTGCTCGCGATCGTCGGTGCGCAGTTCCTCGTCGCGCTGGGCACGGGGTGGGACCAGGCCGTGGACAGCGGCATCCTGTTCGCCCCCGTGATCACCGTCTCCGTCGGTGCATCGATGCTGTTCTTCGGACGACAGCGTGAGGCGGAGCAACGGCTGGGCGTCGCTCAGGACGAGATCACCCGGCTCGCCGTGGTCGAGGAGCGCGCCCGGTTCTCCCGGGACCTGCACGACGTGCTCGGCCACTCCCTGACCGTGGTGGCGATGAAGTCCGAGCTCGCCGCACGACTGGTGGACGTCGACCCGATCCGGGCCAGGACGGAGATGCAGGACGTGGAACGGCTCTCCCGCGAGGCGCTGCAGGGCCTCCGACGCGCCGTCAGCGGGTACCGCGAGGCCGACCTCGACGCGGAGCTCGTGTCGGCGCGGGCAGCCCTCGCCGCGGCCGGGACCGACGCGTCGCTCCCGCACGACGGCGACGCCGCGGCCGACGACGTCCGGAGCCTGTTCGCATGGGTCCTCCGCGAGGGCGTCACGAACGTCCTCCGGCACGCTGCCGCGAGCCGGGTCCGGGTCACCCTCACCCGGACGGCACTGACGATCGAGGACGACGGGACCGGGGTGCTCGAGGCGTCCGCCGCCGTGACCCCGGGGAACGGGCTGCGTGGGCTCCGCGAGCGGGCCGACGCCGTCGGGGCGACCCTGACCACCGGCACGAGCGACCTCGGCGGCTTCCGGCTGCGGGTCGAGAGGAACCGACGATGACCGACACCATCCGGGTGCTGCTGGCGGACGACCAGGCGCTCGTGCGCGGGGCCCTGGCGTCCCTGCTGTCGCTCGAGCGCGACATCGAGGTCGTCGCGCAGGTGGCCCGGGGCGACGAGGTGCTCGAGGCCGCGCGGTCCTCCGGCGCCGCGGTCGCACTGCTCGACGTCGAGATGCCGGGCGCCGACGGGCTCACCGCGGCTGCCGCCCTCGCCCGCTCGCTGCCGTCGTGCCGATCGCTCATCGTCACGACGTTCGGCCGCCCCGGGTACCTCCGCCGTGCGCTGGAGGCCGGGGCCGCGGGCTTCGTCGTGAAGGACACCCCGGCGGAGCAGCTCGCCGACGCCGTCCGCCGGGTCGCGGGCGGCTTCCGCGTGGTGGACCCGGTGCTCGCCGCGGAGTCCCTCGCCGCCGGCCCGTCCCCGCTCACCCCGCGGGAGACCGACGTGCTCATCGCCTTCCGCACGACGCCGACCGTGGCGGGCGTCGCCGGCTCCCTGCACCTGTCGGAGGGCACGGTCCGCAACCACCTGTCGTCGGCGATCGGCAAGACCGCCGCCCGCAACGCCACCGAGGCGCTCCGGGTCGCCGCCGACAACGGCTGGCTGCTCGGGTCGGCCTGAACCGCGGCGTAGCCTGGTGCCCGTGCTCCGACGTGTCCTCCCCGTGTTCGCCCTCGGTGCGGCCGCCGTCCTCACCCTCGCCGGTTGCGGCGCACACGACTCCACCGGCCAGGTGTCCGTCACGGTGTCGTCGAACGCGGCGGACCACGCCTACGAGGTGCAGGTCTTCACCGCCGAGACCGGCAAGCTCTCCGAGCACCAGCGGGTCTTCCCCGGTGGGACGGCGGACTTCGCCGGCGTGCCCCTCGGCACGGTCAGGGTGCGGGCGGACGACCTCTGCCCGCAGGAGACCACCGTCACGGACGGCGAGGTCGCGACCGTCACGCTGACGACGACGGGCTGCTGACGCACCGGAGGCGCGGTGCGGGTCGGACCCGCACCGCGCCTTCCTGGACGGATCCCCGGCCGTCAGGCCTCGGACCGGCCCGAGCGCCGGAGCGTCTCGTGCGGGCTCTCGCCGAACCGTCGCCGGTACGCCGCCGCGAACCGCCCGAGGTGCGCGAAGCGCCAGCGCCGTGCGACGTCGCGGATCGTCACGATCCCGCCCCGTCGGGACGTGAGCTCGAGGTGCACCCGGTCGAGCCGGACCTCGCGCAGGTAGCGCATCGGCGTCACGGCGAGTCGGCGGCGGAACAGGTCCTGCAGCCCGCGCTCGCTGAGGTCCGCACCAGCAGCGATGTCCGCGACCTCGAGGTCTTCGCCCGCGTGCTCGTGCACGAAGCGGATCGCGCGACGGAGCCGGTGCTCGACGTCGGAGCGGGACCGGGTGAACGTCGAGAGCACGACCGTAGCCACCCGCCGGTCGAGCGCGGCCCGCTCAGCCGGGTCCAGGTCGGCGTCGAGGATGCGGTCGGTCACCTCGCGCAACAGGGTCAGCAGGGGCTCGACGCCCGGGTCGGCCGCGTCCGGTTGCACGAACTCCGACGGCTCTTCGGTGTCGCCGAGCATCGCGGGTGCGATGTGCAGGAGCGTCATCGCGGTCGCGTCGGTGTCGAACGCGTAGGCGACCGGGGCGGACAGCATCATCGGGCGTCCGGGTCCCACGTCCCACTCGCTGCCGTCGTCGGCGGTAAGGGTCGCCCGGCCGTTCGCGAGCACGAAGACGACGTGGTCCGGTCGTGGTCCGATCGTGCCGGACTGCGGGCCACCGGTGCGGATCTGCCGCAGGGAGACGAACTCGTCGCCACCGGACCGGTAGTCGAACGCCTGCCCGTCGGGGGCCGACTGGTCCGGGACCGCCCGGTCCGGGACCGCCTGGTCCGGGACCGCCTGGTCGGACGCCGGGCGTTCGGACACGTCGTGGTCGGAGGACGTCATCCGTGCCTCCGTTCGACGTGCCGCGCGCCGGATCCGGCGGGCTCTGGAACGCTACCGGGCCGGTCGTCCGGGCGCGAGGCCCCCGTCCGCGTCGCGCAGCTCAATGCGTCAGCACCACCTTCACGACGCCGATCACGAACGCCACGGCGGCGAGCACGATGCCGCCCCAGAGCCCGAGGAACGTCGGGCGCTTCCCGCTGAACCGCTGCATGAACACACCGACCATGCCGATGCGGACGACGAGGATGACGAGCGCGGCCGTCTGCGCCCACGGCGCCGGGAGCCAACCGGCCCAGGCGACGGCGTAGAGCACGGCGGGGATGAGCCCGGACGTGGCGATCGGGTTCGCGTTCCGCACGATGGTGACGACGGACTCCCGCCGGACCTCGTCGGACGCGTCGTCGTCCCCGAGTCCGTGCGCGACGAGGTGCGACAGCACGTGCGCGAGGTACGTGAGGACCGCGGTGCCGAGCACCGCCCAGACGGCGGAACCGTGGTGGATCGCCGTCGGGTCGACCGCGATCGCCGCGGCGAGGACCGTGATGTTGCCGTAGACGTACGAGGACATCCGGTCGCGCACCTGCTCGATCGGCAGGTCACGCCGGTCCGGACGGCCGCCACGGCGTCCGCCCGCTCGGTCCGGCAGTCGTCCTGTGCGTGGCATCTCCCCATCTTGGCCCCGGACGACATCGGCCCCGGCGGCGGGACACGCCGGGGAACGAACGCGGACGACCGCCACCGGGGTCATTTGGTTGACGCGTCAACCAAATGCCCGCACACTGGTCGCATGACCACGCAGGACCTCCTCGCCGCCGACACCTCGATGGGCGCCGTGACGCTCCGGGTCGCCGACCTCGACCGGATGATCGGCTACTACCGCGACGGCGTCCGGCTCACGCTCCTGTCGAACACCGGTGGCGTCGCCGTGCTCGGACGCGGCACGACACCGATCGTCGTCCTCGAGCACGCACCCGAGATGCGGCACGCCGCACCGCGCGAGGCCGGCCTCTTCCACACCGCGATCCTGTTCGACACGAGGGCCGACCTGGCCCGCGCGCTGTACTCCGTCGCGACCCGGTACCCGCAGACCTTCACGGGCAGCGCCGACCACC
>NZ_BACZ01000211.1 GCF_000333375.1 Curtobacterium sp. B18 | reverse complement strand
CCCTCCCGTCCGACACACGCGCCCGTCCCGGATCCGTCCGCGATCCCGCGACCGCCTCGTCTCCGTGCCGTCGCTCGGCCGGCCGTCTCAGACGGCCAGGCGCACCGGCAGGAAGTCCGTGAGGTCCGCGCGGGAACCGGACGCGCTGACGCGCGACTGCGCGACGGCCTCGTCCCAGCGCAGCTCGCCGGTGGCGAGCGCGAGCCAGGTCGTCGCGTCCGTCTCGACCACGTTCGGCGGCGTGCCACGCGTGTGCCGGGGTCCGGGGACCGCCTGGACGGCCGCGAACGGCGGGACGCGCACCTCGACGCTGTTCCCCGGGACGTCCTCGGCGAGGCGCTGCAGCGACCACCGCACGGCGGTCGCGAGGGTCGGCCGGTCGGTGGCCCCCTGCTGCACGGCGGTGAGCGCGGCCCGTCCCGCTGCGTCCTCGATCCTCCTGGGTGGCATGTCCACAGGCTAGCCGCCGCATCGCAACGGGCGAGTCGGGATCGGTAGGGTGATCGGGTGCGAATCCTCGTCCTCGGTTCCGGTGCCCGCGAGCACGCGATCATCACGGCCCTCCTCGCGGAGCAGGCCGGTCACGTCATCACCGCAGCGCCGGGCAACGCCGGCATCGCGGCCGACGTCGAGACCGTCTCCATCGACCCGACCAACGGTGCCCTCGTCGCCGAGTACGCGCTCGAGAACGGCGTCGAGCTCGTCGTCGTCGGGCCCGAGGCGCCGCTCATCGCCGGCGTCGCCGACCCGGTCCGCACGCGGGGCATCCCGGTGTTCGGGCCGAGCAAGGCCGCCGCGCAGCTCGAGGGCTCCAGGCGTTCGCGAAGCGGATCATGTCCGAGGCGGGCGTCCCCACCGGTCGACCCGTGTACGCCGGAACCGTCGACGAGGCCGTCGCCGCGATCGACGAGCTCGGCGCCCCGCACGTGGTGAAGGCCGACGGACTCGCGGCCGGCAAGGGCGTCCTCGTGACCGACGACCGCCAGGCGGCGATCGACCACGCCACCTACTGGCTCCAGCACGGGCACGTCGTGGTCGAGGAGTTCCTCGACGGCGAAGAGGTCTCGCTCTTCTTCCTGAGCGACGGGCACGACGTCCGGCCGCTCAGCCCCGCGCAGGACTACAAGCGCCTCGGCGACGGTGACGTCGGACCGAACACCGGCGGCATGGGCGCATACTCGCCGCTCCCCTGGCTCGCCGACCGCTGGGAGTCCGAGCGGGCCTTCGTGGACGAGGTCACCGACCTCGTCGCGCTCCCCACCGTCCGCCGACTCGAGCACGAGGGCACGCCGTTCGTCGGCCTGCTCTACTGCGGTCTCATCGTCACCGAGCAGGGCGTCCGGGTGATCGAGTTCAACGCCCGCTTCGGCGACCCCGAGACGCAGGTCGTCCTCCCCCGCCTGGCGACCCCGCTCAGCGAGCTCATGCTCGCCGCCGCCACCGGGCAGCTCGGCTCCACGCCGGACCCCGTGTTCCGCGACGACGTCGCCGTCACCGTGGTCCTCGCGAGCGAGGGCTACCCCGAGAACCCGAAGACCGGTCGTCCGATCACCGGCATCGACCAGGCGAACGCGCGCGAGGGCGTCTCCGTCGCACACGCCGCCACCGGGGTGCTCGACACCGAGCTCGTCGCGACGGGCGGGCGCGTGCTGAGCGTCGTCGCCACCGGGGCCACCTTCGCCGAAGCCCGCGACCGCGCGTACGCCGGCGTCGGCGACATCGCGCTCGAGGGCGCGCAGTTCCGCACCGACATCGCCGCGAAGGTCGCCCGATGAGCGCGGCGCCCGTCCTCGACGGCTGGCAGCACGTCTCCTCCGGCAAGGTCCGCGAGCTCTACGTCCCCACCGGCACCGCCGACGTCGCGAGCGCCACCGAGCTGCTCCTCGTCGCGTCCGACCGTGTGAGCGCGTACGACTTCGCCCTCGAGCCGCCGATCCCGGGCAAGGGCGAGCTGCTCACCCGGCTGTCCCGCTTCTGGTTCACCCGGCTGGCCGACGTCCCGAACCACCTCATCGCCCCGTCCGCCGGCGGGACCCCGGTGCCGGCGTCGGTCGCCGCGCGGTCCATGCACGTGATGCCGCTGACGATGTTCCCGGTCGAGTGCGTGGTCCGCGGGTACCTCGTCGGCAGCGGGTGGGCCGAGTACCAGCAGTCCGGCAGCGTGTGCGGCGTCCCGCTCCCCGACGGGCTGTCGAACGGGGACCGGCTGCCCGAGCCGATCTACACGCCGGCGTACAAGGCACCGCAGGGCGAGCACGACGAGAACATCTCGTTCGAGCAGACGGTCGAGCTCGTCGGACCCGAGGTCGCGTCGAAGCTGCGGGACCTCTCGCTCCGCGTCTACTCCGAGGCGGCGGCGATCGCGCTCGACCGCGGGGTGGTGATCGCGGACACGAAGTTCGAGTTCGGGCAGGATGCGTCGGGGCTGGTCCGGATCGCCGACGAGGTCCTGACGAGCGACTCCAGCCGCTACTGGGACGCCCGGTCGGGGAACCGGACGGAGTCGTTCGACAAGCAGATCGTGCGCGACTGGCTCAGCGCGAACTGGGATCGGCAGGGGACGCCTCCGGTGCTGCCCGAGGCGATCGTGTCGCGGACGGCCGAGCGCTACCGCGAGCTCATCGAGCGCCTGGGCGCGTAGGGGCCGGCGCCTACGCGTTCGGCCGCGCGACCGCCGGACGTGAGGCGCGAGGCCAGGCCGAGCCGCGCCTCCAGACCGCCCGCGCGCCGGAAGCCGGCGCGAGCGGGCACAACACGCCGCTCACGTCCGCCGAGGGAGCACGATGTGCCGCCCGCCGACGCCGAGCGCGACAGATCGTGCACTCTCGGCACACCCGCCGCGCCACGCGCCCGGCCGGCCGCGCGACCGCCGGACGCGAGGCGCGAGGCTGGGCCGAGCCGCGCCTCCAGACCGCCGCACGCCGGAAGCCGGCGCGAGCGGGCACAACACGCCGCTCACGTCCGCCGAGGGAGCACGATGTGCCGCCCGCCGACGCCGAGCGCGACAGATCGTGCCCTCTCGGCACCCGCCGGCGCCCCGCGCCGGCGCCCCGCGCGCGCGCCCGCGCGTCAGTCGCGCGCGACGACGACGACCGTCAGGTCGTCGCCCGGGTCGTGCGTCACCGCACGCGCCCGGATGCGCCCGAGGAACACGTCGAGCTCCGGAGCGTCCCGCCACATCGCCCCGAGCGCACCGAGGGACGCGAGCGTCGAGTCCCACAGCTCGAGGGCCCCGTCGCTGACGACGATGAGCACGTCCCCGCGCTCGAGTTCGAGCGTGCCCGTGACCCGCTCGGCCCCGACGGGGTGCAGGCCGATCGGCAGGTCGAACGAGCGCAGGACGCTCTCGGTGCCGTCCGCGTGCAGCTGCAGCACGAGGCCGTGGCCCGCGTCGGTGAACTCCATCCGCCCGGTGGCGGGCGTCAGTCGTCCGTGGAACATCGTCGCGAACGACTCGGCACGGCTGAGGTCCGGCCCGACCTGCGCCTCGAGTGCGGCCACGGCCCGGTCCGGGGCCTCGGTGCTCCGGGCGAGCAGGGCACCGCGGATGGTGGCGGCGAGGAGTCCCGCGGACATCCCCTTGCCCATGACGTCCGCCACGGTCAGCGAGAGGCTCGCGCCGTCGAGGTGCCAGTCGTGGAAGTCGCCGGACACGACGCCGTGCGGCAGCGACATGCCCCCGACGCGGTACCCGGGCAGCGTGACGCCACCGGGCTCGAGGCCGGCGAGCACGGAACGGAGCCGGTCCTCATCGGCGCCGGCGGCGAGCTCGCGCTCCGCCCACACGCCGAGCTCCTCGAGCAGCGCCAGCTCGTCGTCGTCGAGCGTGCGCGGCGTCGGGTCGATGAGGCAGAGCGTCCCGACCTTGACGTCGGCGTCGCCGGCACGGAGCGGCACCCCGGCGTAGAACCGCACGTTCGGGTCGTCGACCACCATCGGCATGTCGGAGTAGCGGACGTCGGCGCGGGCGTCCGGCACGACGACGGGTCCGTCGACCGCGAGGGTCCGACCGCAGAAGGTGTCCTGCAGCGGGATCGTCGGGCCGAAGGCGGTGTCGCTCTGCTGCGATTTGATGAAGACGTCGGACTCGCGTGCGAGGTTGAGGAACGAGCCGGAGACACCGAAGGCCTCGCGCGCGATCCGTGTGATCCGCTCGAAGCGCTCCTCGGGCCCGCCCTCGACGACGTCCAGGGCTGCGAGCAGCGCCGCCCGCCGGACGGCGTCCGTCGCGGGGTGGTCGGAGACGGCGGGCTCGTGGTGCATGCACCCACGCTAACGCGCACAACGGACAGTGACCGTCCCCAGAACGGAGGACGTGTGTCGCCCGTGACAGATGTCACGCCGGATCCGTGACGCACCGCAGAGGGAGCGGGGACCACTCCCCGGCAGGCTCGGAGCCATGAACGACACACCGGTCATCCAGCTCCGCGACCTCCGCAAGCGCTTCGGCGCCGTGGTCGCGGTCGACGGCGTCGACCTGACGATCCGTCCGGGCGAGGTCGTCGCCCTCCTCGGCCCGAACGGCGCCGGCAAGACCACGACGGTCGACCTCGCGCTCGGGCTGTCGACGCCGACGACCGGCGAGGCCCTGCTCTTCGGCG
>NZ_BACZ01000212.1 GCF_000333375.1 Curtobacterium sp. B18 | reverse complement strand
CCCGGCGCTCACCGCGCCGCGTCGCCACGGCGGCGGCGAGCGCGTACCCCGTTCGTGGGCTGTCGGTCCACGCTTTGGGGGACTGGAATGGTCTGTACAGTCCACCCCGCGGACTGCACCCGAAGGAGCCGCATGACCGTCGCGCTCGCCCGCCTGCGCAGAACGGCACCCGAACCCGTCCCGGCACGCCCAGCGCCGCCGTCCCGACTGTCGCCCGGCGCCGCGCGCTGGCTGCTGCGTGCGGCCCTGGCGCTCCCGTACGTCGTGCTCGCGGTGATCGCCGTGCGGGTCCCGACCACGACGCTGCTCGGCCTGACGGGCAACGAGGCGACGTTGGACCGCGCAAGAGCTGCGGTGGACGGCGGCGTCGTCCAGGCGATCGGACAGCTGTACCCGCTGGTCTCCGGTGTGCTGCTGCGCTTCATGCCGTTCGGGGTCGACGGCGCGGCGGTCGTCGGGGGCGTCGTCGCCGGCATGCTCCTGCAGTTCCTCGCGCAGGAGATGCGGCAGCGCGGACTGCCGATGCGGCACGTCGTCGCGTTCACCATCGCCCTCGGCGCGAACCCGCTCTACGCGTTCGTCGCGCTGAACGACCTGCAGGCGTTCCTCGGCATCGCACTCTTCGCCCTCGCGGTCGTCCGGATGGTGCGGTTCTTCGCCTGGGGTGACACCCAGGCGGGCTTCCGGGCCGGCCTCGCCCTGATGCTGTGCACGCTCGTGGACCCGATGGGGTTCGTCTACGTCGTCATCGCGGCGCTCGCCGCACCGCTGCTCGACCTGGCGCGCCAGGGCCAGCGGGGGATCCGCCGTGCGAACGTCATGGTGGTCGTGTTCCCGAGCATCGCCGTCGCGCTCTCGATGGGATTCCTCGACCTCGTGGTGCTCCACGACCCGTTCGCGGCGCTCAGGGGGGCCATCAGCATCACCGGGGAGCGACTCACCGGGCTGCAGCACCTGTTCGCCACCGCCGACGGCGTGCTGCTGATCGCCATGCTCGTGGCCGGTGCGGCGCTGGCGCTGCTGGCCGGCCGCCCGGGCGCGATCGTCCTGGTCGTGGCGCTCTTCGCCGGCGTCATCGGCGAGTACGCGATCGGACTCGTCCCCGTCGCCAGTGCGGGCAACGTGTTCGTCACGACCCTCAGCGTCGCCATCGCCATCCTCCCGCGGGTCGAGGGCCGGCTGGCCAGCTGGCTGGTCCTCGTCCTCGCGATCCTGCAGGTCCCCCTCGCGTGGGTCGCCGCCTCCCAGCGCGAGGTCGTCGTGGTCTGGATGCAGGCGCTCGTGCAGGCGGTCCACGGATGACCGCCGTCGATCCGAAGCCGGACCCCGGCACCCAGGCCCCGCGACCGGACCTCGCGCTCCCGGCGCGTGCCGCGGTCGGTCAGCAGGGTCGGCACCGCGGTGCGCCGACCGACTGGCGTCCGCCGCACCGGTGCTCGGTCCAGCGGCACGTCGACGAGGGCTGGGTCGCGTCCGCCCGCATCCGGGAGGGTGTGCTCGTCCTGACGAGCGGCAGGTCCGACCCGGACGTCCTCCGGACCGCGCTGACCGAGGAGTTCGGCGAGCCCGTCGTGCTCCGGACCGCGTCGGAGTCCGACGTCCGGCAGCGCATCGCCTACGAGCTCGAGGAGGAGGTGGCGGACCTCGCAGCCCACGGCCTCGCCCGGACGAACCCGGCGCTGTCCGCCCGCACCGTCTTGTCCCGCGGCCAGCGGATCGGCGGCGCGATCGCCGTGCTCGCGCTCGCGACGTGCCTGGTCCTCGCGCCGGGGACGACCGCCGCGATCGTGACCGCGGTGCTCTCGCTGGGGTTCCTCGCCGGCATCGTCTTCAAGTTCTGGGTGTCGATGGTCGGTGCACGGTTCGACCTGGTCGAGCAGGTGTCCGTGCAGGACGTGGCCGCGCTCGACGACGCTGCCCTGCCGACCTACACGGTGCTCGTGCCGGTGTTCCACGAGGCGAACATCGTCGCCGACCTCGTCCGCAACCTCGAGGTGCTCGACTGGCCGAAGGACCGGCTCGAGGTCCTCGTGCTCGTCGAGGCCGAGGACCACGAGACACGGCAGGCGGTCCTCGACGCCGCACCGCCCGACTGGATGCGCATCGTCATCGTCCCGCCGGGCTCGCCGCAGACGAAGCCCCGCGCCTGCAACGTGGGCCTGTCGATCGCGCAGGGCGAGTACGTCGTCATCTACGACGCCGAGGACCGCCCCGACCCCGACCAGCTCAAGAAGGTGTTCCTGACCTTCGACCGCGCCGGCGACGACACCGTGTGCGTCCAGGCCGCGCTGAGCTACTTCAACGCGGACGAGAACGCCCTCACCCGCATGTTCACGCTCGAGTACTCGTACTGGTTCGACTACATGCTCGCCGGCCTCGATGCCCGGAGCCTGCCGATCCCGCTCGGCGGCACGTCGAACCACTTCCGCACCGACCTGCTGCGCGAACTCGGCGGCTGGGACCCGTACAACGTCACCGAGGACGCGGACCTCGGCATCCGCGCCTCAGCGGTGGGGTACCGCGTGTCCGTGGTGAACTCCACGACGATGGAGGAGGCGAACACCTCGATCCCGAACTTCGTCCGACAGCGCTCCCGCTGGATCAAGGGCTACATGCAGACCGCGCTCGTGCACGCCCGCAGGCCCCGGGCGCTCGTCCGCGAGATCGGGCTGCGCCGCGCCGCCGCGTTCGCACTCCTCATCGCCGGGACGCCGCTGACGTTCCTCGGCATGCTGCCCGGGATCGTCGTCACCGTCGCCACGCTCGTGCTCCCCACGTCGTGGACGGCGCCGATCTTCCCGACGCCGGTGCTCTGGCTGTGCGTGCTCGACTTCCTCCTCGGCAACGCGACGATGATCTACCTCACGATGATGGGGCCGTACAAGCGGGCCCGGTTCGACCTGATGGGCTGGGCGCTGCTCAACCCGCTCTACTGGGTCCTGCACTCCGTCGCCGCGTACAAGGGCCTCTGGCAGCTCATCACCCGTCCGCACTACTGGGAGAAGACCGAGCACGGGCTGACCAAGACGGCGCACTGAACCGTCACGGTCGTCGAGACGCGCGCGTCCCGACGTCGACATCCCCTAGAACAGGCGGGTGTGCCCGCCCTCGATGCCGCGCATCGCGTCGTAGTCGAGCACGAGGACGCGGATCCCGCGGTCCTCGGCGAGGGTGCGCGCCTGCGGTGCCACCGTCTGCGCCGCCAGCACGCCCTGCACCGGCCGCAGGTGCGGGTCGCGGTTCATCAGCTCGAGGTACCGGGTGAGCTGCTCGACCGCGTCGATGTTGGCGTTGCGCTTCATCTCGACCGCGACGCTCGCCCCGGCCTCGTCCCGCGCGAGGATGTCGACCGGACCGATCGCGGTCATGTACTCGCGGCGCACCAGGGTGTGGCCGTCGCCGAGGAGCTCGATCTGCTCGGCCAGGAGCTGCTGCAGGTGCGCCTCGACGCCGTCCTTCACGAGGCCCGGGTCGACGCCGAGGTCGTGGGACTCGTCGGCGACGACCTCGTACAGGCTGACGATGAGCTTGTCCTGCGTCTTCTTCTGCGTGACCGTCCACACCTGCGTGATGCCGGCGCTCGCCTGCTCGTCGTCCGGCTCGGTGATCTCGATCGAGCACGGCGGGCTCATCCAGTTGAGCGGCTTGTAGCTGCCGCCGTCGGAGTGCACGAGCAGGGAGCCGTCCGCCTTCAGCATCAGGAGACGGGTCGCGAGCGGCAGGTGGGCGGAGAGCCGGCCCGCGTAGTCGACGGAGCAGCGGGCGATGACGAGACGCACCCGGGAATCCTAACCGGCGTCGCGACCGCCCGTGGCGCTGTCGGCGCTCCTGGCCGCGTCGGCGCGCTGAGCCTGGAGGCGCGGCTCGGCCCCGCCGTCCCCGTCACCACCGCCACGCGTCGGCCGGGCGGCGGCGCCGCGCTCGCGGGCGGCCCCCGACGCGAGTCCCGCCGCGATGATGAACACGAAGACCACCAGGAGCGCACCGAGCAGCCCGACGTGCTCGCCGAGCAACCCGATGAGCGGCGGTCCCGCGAGGAAGGCCACGTAGCCGATCGTCGCCACGGCGCTGACGCGGGCGGCGGCGGTCCGGGGGTCGTCGGCCGCGGCAGACATGCCCATCGGGAAGCCGAGGCTCGCGCCGAGGCCCCAGAGCACGACGCCGACGATCGCGAGCGGGACGCTCTGGACGAAGATGAGCATGCCGAGGCCGACGACCGCGACGGCAGCGCTGATCCGGAGGACCGGCACCCGCCCGAACCGGTCGATGAGCGGGCTGCCGGCCACCCGCCCGACCGTCATCGCGGCGAGGAAGACCGTCAGGACGGCGGCGCCCGCGGCGTTGTCCAGTCCGTGCCCGTCGATCATGGCCAGCGGCAGCCAGTCGTTCGCCGAGCCCTCGGCCAGCGCCATCCCGAGCACGATCACGCCGATGAGCAGGGTCGACGGCTGGGTCCAGACCTGCCAGCGGCTCACCGGGGTCGGCACCGGGCTGGTGTCGGTGGCCACGTGCTCCTCGAACCGGTGCTCGTCCTGGAACCGCGTCACCGCGACGAGCATCGCGGCGCTCGTCACGACGACGAGGACGGTGAAGTGCCACGCGACGGGGACGTCGAGCGCCTCGGCGAGGGCTCCGAGGCCGGCACCGGCGAGCGTGCCGAGACTGAACGCGGCGTGGAACAGCGGCATGATCGTGCGGCCGCCGGCCTTCTCCGCCGCGGCGCCGGAGACGTTCATCGACACGTCGCACAGGCCGTTGCCGAACCCGAAGGCGATGAGGGCGATCCAGATCGCGGCGAAGCCCCACCCGAGGGAGACCGCGATCCCGGCGAACACCATGCCGGCGGTCAGGCAGACGGCGGCGACCTGCACGCCCCGGCGGGCACCGAGCTTCGCCACGATGTGCCCCGCGAAGGTCAGGCCGCCGATCGAGCCGACGGCCATGCCGAGCACGAGCAACCCCATCTCGAACGTGCTGGCCCCGAGGGAGTCGCGGACGCTCGGGATCCGGCCGAGCCAGGTCGCGATGTCGAGCCCGGACAGGGTGAACACGACGAACACCGCGGTGATCCAGGCCCGTGTGGTGGGTGTGGTGCGGGCGGACGTCGTCGTCATGGTGGTCCCATCGTGCTTCGCTGCTGTGCGGTCGTGCGTGTCGCGGCTCGGCGTCGTGCGTGTCGCGGCTCGGTCGAATCGATTCGACCGCTCGTTCCGGCTACGCTAACGGGCGATGGACGAACCGGCAACAGGACCCGGCGCGTCGCGGACCGAGCACCTCCGCGAGGACGCCGCCGATGCTCCGCGCGCCGTGACGGACCCGGCCCGCGTCCGGCCGCGCCGTCCCACCCTCACCGAGGTGGCCCGCGTGGCCGGGGTGGCGCCGTCGACGGCGTCGCTCGCGTTCAGCGGCAGCGGTCCGGTCTCCGAGGACGCCAAGGCCCGCGTGCTCGCCGCCGCGGCGGAGCTCGGCTACGGCGGACCCGACCCCCGTGCACGTTCCCTGCGCCGTGGCCGGTCCGGTGTCATCGGCGTCGTCATGGACGAACGACTGAGCGACGCCTTCCGGGACCCGGTGAACGTCCTGACGCTCGACGGCATCGCCGAGGTGGCCGGGGCGGCGGGCGCCTCGCTCCTGCTCGTGCGGAGCCCGCTCGACGACGAACAGGGTGCCGTCCCGCTCGTCGACGCCCCGATGGACGCCGTCGTCCTCGTCGGCTGCAACGTCCGGATCGACCCCGCGGTCGCGGTGCTCCGGCGTCGGCAGATCCCCGTGGTCGCGATCGAGGCCGACGACATCGAGGGTGCGGTGCCGATCCAGCTCGACAACCGCGAGGCCTCGCGTCGCGCCGCTGCGTTCCTGCGTGACCTCGGGCACGAGGCCGTCACGATCGTGTCGCTGCCCCTCGACGGTGCGCACCGCCGCGGCCCGATCGACGCCGAGCGCGAGGCCGCCGGGATCGCCTTCACCTCGCTCGAACGCCTGCGCGGGGTCCGTGGGGTCTACCCGGACGCCGTCGCGATCGAGGCCGCCGGCAGCTCGGTGGAAGAGGGGCGGATCGCCGGCACCGCGCTCTTCGCCCCGGACGGGCCCCGGCCCACCGCGGTCGTCGCGCAGAGTGACGTCCTGGCGGTCGGCGTGATCTCGGCCGCCCTGGACGCCGGCCTCCGCGTCCCCGAGGACGTCAGCGTCGTCGGCTTCGACGGCATCACCGTGGACGACAGCCTGTTCCACCGCACGCGCATCCGGCAGCTCACCACGCTCGTGCAGCCCTTCGTGCAGAAGGGCCAGGCGGCCGCCCGGGCCGCACTGGCCATGCTCGAGGGGGCGGAGCCGCAGCCCGCGGCCTTCCGCTCGGAACTCCGGATCGGGGACACGACGGCCACGCCGCGGGCGTAGGGGTCCGGCGGTCGACTGGGGACGGTATCGGAGGGGCTCAGGCTGCAGCTCGCTCCTGCGGACCCGGTCGACCGCTCCGCCCTGGCGGAGCGCAGGGCCACGGACGTCCCTGCGCTCCGACGAACGGGGTCAGCCGGCCCGGACGATCTGCACCGGGGTGTAGCCGCTCTGGGTGCCGAGTGCCTGCGTCAGGACGAGCTGGTTCGCGCCGACCTTCAGGTCGCGGGTGAGCTGCATCCGGAAGTCCCACTCCTCGTCCGCGACGGCCGCGCCGTAGACGTTGCCGAGCGAGTCGCGGAGCTCCAGTCGTGCGCCGGGCGTCGCCACGCCGTCGACGGTCGGGCGAGCGCCCGTGACGCTCTTCGTCAGCAGGTTGGCCCAGCCGAGCGAGGCCGCGGTGGAGACCGTGGCGGTCCGGACGGCCCCGGTCGACGCCGGCGCGAGGGTGAGCACGTAGGGCGAGGTGACCTTCCCTGCCGGCGTCACGGCGAGGAGCTCCATGTGGTTCACCCCGGTCGTCAGGGTGCCGTGCAGGTTGAGCTGCCAGTACCCGCCCGACTGGACCACCCCGGTGCCCATCAGCTCGTTGCCGCGCACGAGTGCGATCTGGGTCGCCCCGGAAGCCTTCCCGGAGACGAGGGGGCGGTTCGTGTGGACTGTCGAGCCGGACGCCAGTGCCGGGCTGACCGAGGCCGCTCCGACGGACACCACCGTGGACTGCGTGGTCGGGGTGTCGTGTCCGACGTCGGCGGTCGACTGCGCGAGCGGGGCCAGCAGCGCGGCGGTGGCGGCGACGATGGGGAGGATGAGGGGCATTGTTGTTCCTTCCGTCAGGGAGATGAACCAACATGATGTCACATGTGAAATGCGACGTGTTTTTTCGCCTCGGTGGCGTCAGACGCCGGACGCATCGGCCCTGATCGCCTCAGCGCTCCCATTCCGGTTCCCTGCGCACCGCGTTCTCCGGCGGCTGCATGGCGGCCTCGGATGGCTGCGGTGGCGCGGACGACCTATGCTGCCGTGGAGATGGACGAGGAGACGGGTGCGGCCGCCGCCGGTGCGGCGTCGCGGCGGGAGGCCATCGGCGACGATCTCGACGAGGCGACCTCGTTCTACGAGCGGCTGCACAACGCGCACCGGGTGGCGCTCACCCCGGCAGCCGACTCGTTCTCCTACCGGGTGCGCAGCGTCGGGGACGTCGCCATGACGCTGCGGAGCTCGACCCTGTCCGCGAATCGCTGGGGACGCATCGAACCCGAGGGGCACTACCTCCTCACCTGGGCGCAGCACGGCACCGCGGTGATCGACGCCGGGACCGACCAGGAGCAGGTCCTCCGTCCGGGGACCGCGGTGATGTACCCCACCGGACGGGCGTTCACGCTCGACGCTCCCGCGGGTGCCGTGCTGCACGCGGTCGACTTCGCCGCCGACTTCCTCGAGGGCCTCGACGCCGCACGACGGGGTGAGGAGCCGCGACGCCTGGAGTTCCTCCGACGCCCCGACCCGGTCGCCCTCGCCACCCTCCAACGGCGACTCGCCGTCGCAGCACCGGAGCTGCTGCGATCCGACACCGACCCGGTCCGTCGCGCCCTGCTCACCGAATCACTCGGCAACCTCCTGCTGGACACCTTCGTGGAGCCGGTCGGCGACCTCGTCCGGCAGTACCCGGGGGCCGTCGGCCGTGCCCTGCAGTTCATCGTCGACCGGGCCGCGGACCCGGTCACCACCGCGGACATCGCCGCGGCAGCCGGTCTGAGCGCACGCGGGCTGCAGCAGGCGTTCGTGCGGGCCGACCTCCCCACCCCCATGGTCGCCCTGCGGCAGGAACGCCTCCGCCACGTCAGGGAGGCGCTGCAGCACGCGGAACCGGGGACGGCGACGGTCGCGACGATCGCCTCCGCGTGGAGCTTCGGGCACCTCGGTCGGTTCTCGGGGTACTACGAACGCGAGTTCGGCGAGCTCCCGAGCGCGACCCTCCGAGATCGATCCTGAGTCGCGACGAGCGCCCGCGACGACGGGCGACCGCGGCGACGGGGGACCGCGGCGACGAGCGACCGCGGCGACGAGCGCCAGCGGCTCACCCGCGCCGGAGGCCGAGGCCGACCACCGCGACGAGGTTCACCACGCTCCCCACGAGGAACCCGGTGGTCCCACCAGCCACGCCCGTGACGGGCCCGAGCACCGCCATGAGCACCGCCCCGACGACGAACCCGGCGACCGACGCCGAGGCGACCTGCCTGGACCGGCCCGCCGCGAGGAGCAACGCCGCCGGGACGAGCCCGACGGTGAACACCCAGACGCCGACCATCAGGTACCGGAGGTCCGCCACGGCGGCGGCACCCTCGGCCGGGTAGACGATCGGCAGGAACCACCCGGCCAGCACCGCCACGAGCCCGAAGACGACCGCGGTGCCGGCGGCGAACCCGACCACGAGCAGTGCCGCTCCGCGCGACCGGAGCGACCCGTGGGCACTCCGGTGCGCGAACGCCGGCACGAGGACCTGCCCGAGCGCCTGCCCGAGCATCGAGGCGGGCGTCGCCAGGGTGAACGCGGCCGCGTAGACCCCGGCGTCACGCGCCGACGACGTCACCTGCGCCGAGATCATCGTGAGCTGGAGCAACCCGTTCGAGGTCACGACGGCGAGCACGTTCCAGGCCGCGAACCCGAGGACCCCGGCGGTGGGCTCCTGCTGCCCCGTCCGGCCGTTGCCCCGCGGCCAGCACGCGATCGCGAACACCGTGTACCCGATCGCGAGCGGCAGCAGCACGAACGGTTCGAGCCGGGCGACGCAGGAGAGCACGAGCAACCCGAGCGCGAGGACGCTCGTCACGGAGTCCCAGAGCGCGACCCGCCCAGCTCGGCCGTACCCGAGCTGGGCGCCGCGGGCGTAGCAGTACAGGCCGTAGCCGACGACGACCGCGACCCCGCCGAGCACCGTGCCGGGACCGTTGCCCCAGGCCAGCGCGATCGGCACGGTGGCCACGGCGAGGACGACGGTGGAGACCAGCATCGACCAGCCGAGCAGCCGGTTCACCGCGGCGTCCGAGCGCCGTCCGCGCAGGGCGATCGCGAGGGCCCGCGACGCGGTGTTGCCGGCGGCGTTCGGCCAGAGCAGGGCGACGAACACCGACAGCGACAGGAGTGCGGTCGTCTGTCCGAGGGTCTCGGTGCCGAACACCCGGCCGACGACCACGGTGACGACGAGCTTCGCCACGCCCTGCACGCCGATGCCCACGGTGGCGAGCACCGCGGACGACGCGACGGACGAGGCCGCGGCCGGAGCGGCAGCCGGACGCACGCTCACCGTGCCATCGCCTGGTCGATCCAGCCCCGGCGGTGCGCCCGCAGCCCGAGCGTCACCGCCCGGACGCCGATGTACCCGAGCGCGAACGCCGCCCACAGCCCGCCGAGCGTCCCGCCCGCCCACCAGAGCAGCGGCAGGTACACGACGAGGTTCACACCCCCGGCGATCGCCAGGTACCGCGCGTCCCCGGCACCGATGAGCACGCCGTCGAGCACGAACACGTACCCCGCGACCGGCATCCCGACGGCGACGAGCACCAGCACGAGCGGCAGCGCGTCCCGGACGGCGGCCGAGTCGGAGAACACGGGACCGAGCACCCCGTTCACGGCGGCGGTCAGCACGCCGAGGAGCACCCCGCCCAGGATCCCGAGCAGCACGAGGCGCCGGGTGACGAGTCGGACGCGTGCCGGGTCGCGCCCGCCGAGGCCGTGCCCCACGAGCGCCTGCCCGGCGATCGCGAGGGCGTCGAGCGCGAACGCCAGGGTCGAGAACACCGTCAGGCCGACCTGGGTCGTCGCGAGTCCGGTCGTCCCGAGGCCGGCGGCGGTGGCGACGGTCGCGAGCATCGCCACGCGCAGCGACGCGGTCCGCAGGAACAGCCAGGCGCCGGACCGCAGCGCGCGGCCGACCCCTCGACGCCCCAGCCCGCGCCGTAGATGAGCACGGCGTTCAGCAGCCCGTTCGCCACGAAGCCGACGGTCGCGACGACGAGCGGGGTCCTGGTGTCCTGCAGGCCGCGCAGCAGGCCGGTCGACGCGGTCACGACGAGGATGCCGGGCAGGCCGATGAGCGACACCGTCAGGTAGGCGGTCGCCGCCGCCGCGACCTCGGGCGCCGCACCGAACAGCGACACGAGCGGACCCGCCAGCGGCCAGCCGACGAGCGCCAGCACCACCCCCAGGCCGAGCGCGAGCCACATCCCGTCGATGCCCGCGTGCACGGCGCCGCGCCGGTCACCGCCGCCGAGCGCCCGCGCGACCGCCGGGGTGGTCGAGTAGGCCAGGAAGACGAGCAGTCCCGTCACGGTCTGCAGCACGGCACCGGCGAGCCCGACGGCCGCCAGCGCCGTCGCGCCGAGGTGCCCGACGAGGGCGGTGTCGGTGAGCAGGAAGAGCGGCTCGACGACGAGCGCACCGAGGGCGGGCACCGCCAGCCGCACGATGTCGCGGTCGACCGCGCGTCGTTCGGTGGGCGCGGGTGGCGTCGGTCGGTGCACCGACCCATTGTGGCGGCGATGCGGGCCCGCCGTGGCGCGCGGTGGTCTCGGCCACCCGCACGAGGCGGGCCGCGGGACGTGCCGACCCGCGCCTCCCGGCCGGACTACGCTCCGATCGTGGACATCGCCGCACTGGTGCCGGCAGCGATCGGCATCGCGCTCAGCCCCCTGCCGATCGCCTCGGTCGTGTTCCTGCTCGGGCACCGACGCGGCTACGGATCGGCGCTCGCGTGCGCGCTGGGGTGGATGGCCGCCGTGGCCGTCGCCCTCGTCGTGGCGGTGGCCGTCGGCGAGCAGCTCCCGACCGGGACGGGCGACGGGCCGCCGGTGCAGGCGTTGGTCGCGCTCGCCGCTGCGGTGGTGCTGTTCGCGATCGCGGCGTGGCAGTGGGCGCGTCGCCGCCTGCCGGACGGATCGCCGGCGAGCACGCGCTGGGCGGACGCCATGGAGGCACTCGGTCCCGGCCGGGCCTTCGGGCTCGGCGCACTCCTGTTCCTCAGCCCGAAGTCGGTCGTCCTGGCGCTGGCAGCGGGCCTGACCTTCGGCGACGAGGACCCGCGGGCGGTCGAGACGCTCGTCGTCGGCGCGCTGTTCGTGCTCGCCTCGGGCGCCGTCGTGCTGCTGCCGATCGTCCTGGCCGTGGCTCTCGGGCGGCGTGCCGAGCGCCCCCTCGAGGCGATGCGCTCGTGGATCGCGGAGTGGGGTGCGCGGTCCCTCGTCGTGGTGCTGGTCGTCCTCGGGGCGGTCCAGCTCGTCATCGGACTGACCGGCCTGCGCTGAGCGCGGTCCGGGAGGCGCGGCTCGCCCCGTCCCGTCGGCCGACGGGTCGAGACGGTCGGGTCAGTCGCCGCGCGGCTCGGCGGGGACGCCGCCGGTCGCCGCGTGCGCTTCGTCCGACGCCGCCGGCGTCGCCTCGTCGGTCCCGCGGGCACGGCCCACCAGGTCCATCACGTGGTAGACGACGATCGCCGCGACGGTGCCGAGGATGATGCCGCCGAAGCTCGCCTGGCCGAACGCGAACGTGAAGTCCGCGATCCCGATGATGAGGGCGATGCCCGCGGTCAGCTGGTTCTTCGGCTTCGCGAAGTCGACGCGGTTCTCGACCCAGATGCGGATGCCGATGACGCCGATCAGGCCGTACAGCGCGGTGGTCGCGCCGCCGAGCACCCCCGGCGGGACCGACGAGATGACCGCACCGATCTTGGGGGAGAGGCCGAGCAGGACCGCGACGATCGCCGCGACCCAGTACGCCGCGGTCGAGAACACCCGGGTGGCCGCCATGACGCCGATGTTCTCGCCGTAGGTGGTCGTGGCCGAGCCGCCGCCGAGCCCGGCGAGGACGGTCGAGACGCCGTCGGCGAAGAGCGCGCGTCCGGTGAGCGGGGTGAGGTCGCGGCCGGTGAGCTGCCCGACGCCCTTGACGTGTCCGACGTTCTCGGCGACGAGCGCGAGGACGACCGGGACGAACGCGAGGTAGATCGCGAGCTGCGACCCGTCGAACGCCGGCGCGGTGAACTCCGGCAGACCGATCCAGGCGGCCTCGTGGACGGCGTCGAACGAGACCTCGCCGCCGATGAGCGCGGCGACGTAGCCGACGACGACGCCGATCACGATCGACAGACGGCCGATGAGCCCCTTGAACAGGACGGTCACGAGGATGATCGCGGCGAGGGTGATCACCGCGACGACGGGGGCCTTCGTGAAGTTGTCGCGGGCGGCCGGCGCGAGGTTGAAGCCGATCAGGGCGACGATCGCGCCGGACACCACCGGCGGCATCAGCCGGTCGATCCACCCGGCACCGGCGAGGTGCACCACGGCCCCGACGACCGCGAGCAGCGCACCCACGACGATGATCCCGGAGAGCGCGAGCGGGATGCCGCCGATCTTCGTCGCGGCGGCGATCGGCGCGATGAAGGCGAAGGACGACCCGAGGTAGCTCGGCAGCCGGTTCCCGGTGATGACGAGGAACAGGATCGTGCCGATGCCGCTGAAGAGCAGCGTCGTCGAGGGCGGGAACCCGGTGAGGAGCGGCACGAGGAACGTCGCACCGAACATCGCCACGACGTGCTGCACGCCGAGCCCGATCGTGCGACCCCAGGTGAGGCGCTCGTCTGGTGCCACGATCGTCGTCGCGGAGACGGTCGCGCCGTCACCGTGCAGCTTCCACGGAAGTCCCATGTGGACGACGCTAGTGGCTGTCGACCGCTCGTGACGCTCCCGTCCGTCCTGCTCCATCAGGGCGGTGGTGGCTATCGTGGACCGCATGACCGACGTCGCAAGCACCTCCGGGATCCACACCGACGAGCTGGACACCACGGTCCGCCCGCAGGACGACCTGTACCGCCACGTGAACGGCTCGTGGATCGCATCGACGCCGATCCCCGACGACAAGGCGCGGTACGGCTCGTTCACGGTGCTGGCCGAGGCGGCCGAGATCGCGGTTCGGGACATCATCGAGCGCTCCCAGCAGGCGGCGCCCGGCACCGAGGAGCGCAAGGTCGGCGACCTGTACTCCTCGTTCACCGACGAGGCGCGGCTCGAGGCGCTCGGCACCGCGCCGATCGAGCCCCTGCTCGCCGAGGTCGCGGCCGTCGACTCGGTCGACGACGTCGTGCGCCTGGTCGGCCGGTTCGAGCGGCTGGGTCTGCCGAGCTTCCTGCAGCTCTTCGTCGACAACGACCCGGGCGACCCGGAGTCCTACGTGGTGTTCCTCGAGCAGTCCGGTCTCGGGCTGCCCGACGAGTCCTACTACCGCGAGGACCGCTTCGCCGACATCCGCACGAAGTACCGCGAGTTCGTCGCCGCCATGTTCCCGCTCGCCGGGTTCGAGGACGGCGGCGACCGCACCGAGCACGTCCTCGCCCTCGAGACCGCGCTGGCGTCGAAGCACTGGGACAACGTCACCACGCGCGACAGCCAGAAGACCTACAACAAGCTGCCGTGGGCCGAGGTCCAGGCGCTCGCCGACGGCATCGACCTCCGCCTCTGGTGGGAGGCGATCGACGCCCCCGCCGGCGCCTTCGAGACCGTGGTCGTCCGCGAGCCGTCGTTCGTGACCGGGCTGGCCGAGCTGCTGCACGAGCAGCCGCTCGAGGTCTGGAAGGACTGGCTGCGGTGGCAGGTGATCCGCGGCTCCGCGGCCTACCTGACGAGCGCGTTCTCGGCGACGAACTTCTCGTTCTACGGCACCGCGCTCACCGGCGCGCCGAAGCAGCGCGAGCGCTGGAAGCGCGGCGTCTCCCTCGTCGAGGGCGCGATGGGCGAGGCCGTCGGGCGCATCTACGTGCAGGAGCACTTCGACGAGACCTCGAAGGCGACGATGGACGACCTCGTGGCGAACCTCGTCGAGGCGTACCGGCAGAGCATCACCGGCCTCGACTGGATGACCGACGAGACCCGTGCCCGAGCCCTCGACAAGCTCGACAAGTTCACGCCGAAGATCGGCTACCCCGTGAAGTGGCGCGACTACTCGGCGCTGCCGGTCTCCGCCGACGACCTCGTCGGCAACGTCCGTGCCGTCGCCTCGTTCCAGGTCGACCGCGAGCTCGGCAAGATCGGCAAGCCGATCGACCGCGACGAGTGGTTCATGACGCCGCAGACCATCAACGCGTACTACAACCCGGGCTTCAACGAGATCGTGTTCCCCGCGGCGATCCTGCAGTTCCCGTTCTTCGACGCCGCACGC
The DNA here is from genome assembly GCF_000333375.1 of Curtobacterium sp. B18. Lineage (GTDB taxonomy): Bacteria > Actinomycetota > Actinomycetes > Actinomycetales > Microbacteriaceae > Curtobacterium. Next base: position 10,092 of record NZ_BACZ01000212.1, on the reverse strand, counting down.
GACGCGAGCGCGAACTACGGAGCGATCGGTGCCGTCATCGGCCACGAGATCGGGCACGGCTTCGACGACCAGGGCTCGCAGTACGACGGCGACGGGCGACTCGAGAACTGGTGGACCGAGGCCGACCGCACGGCGTTCGAGGAGCGCACGAAGGCCCTCATCGCGCAGTACGACGCGCTCGTCCCCACCGAGGTCCCGGACGGCCACGTCAACGGCGCCCTGACGATCGGCGAGAACATCGGCGACCTCGGCGGGCTCTCGATCGCGTGGAAGGCCTACCTGCTCTCCCTCGACGGCGAGGAGCCGCCCGTCGTCGACGGCCTGACCGGCGCCGAGCGGTTCTTCCTCAGCTGGGCGCAGGCCTGGCGGATGGCGATCCGACCGGAGGAAGCCGCCCGACTGCTGACGATCGACCCGCACTCGCCGACCGAGTTCCGCTGCAACCAGGTGGTCCGCAACATCGACGTCTTCTACGACACCTTCGGCGTGACCGAGCGGGACGCGATGTACCTCGACCCGACCGAGCGCGTCGCGATCTGGTGATGGCCGAGCCGGACGCGGCTCCGTCGTCGGAGCCGGGGTCGGCTCGCCGGTCCCGCCGACGCCAGCACGCCGGCGGGACGGACGGTCGGGCCCGCGGGCGGCACCGTGGTGGTGCCGACGAGCGGTTCGCGTCGACGCTGCAGGCCCTCGGAGCGCTCGCACGGGACGGTGCGTCCGTCAGCGCCTCGGTGATCGACACGTCGACCGGCAAGGCCCTGTTGGCAGTGGACGACACGCTCGTCCAGCCCGTGGCGAGCCTCGGGCGCGTGCTGCTGCTCGTCGAGGTCGCGGCACGGCTCGAGGACGGCGGGTTGCACGGTGACCGACTGCAGCGGATGGCGCGGGACACCGCCACCGGCGCGGGACTCTGGCAGTTCCTGCAGCAGCCGACCATGCAGGTGTCCGACCTGGCGACCCTCGTCGGTGCGAGCGCGGACGCCTGGGCGATGAACGCGCTGCTGTCGACCGTCGGCATCGATGCGGTCCGTGAGCGTGCCGAGGCCCTCGGGATCGAACGCACCGCCCTCATCGACCGCGTCCGGGACCGCCGGGGGCCGGACGACGCGCCCGACGCCTCGGTCGCCCCGACGGGTGAGCTCGCCTGGCTCATGCGGGGACTGGCGCTCGGCGAGGTCGTCGACGAGGCGGTGTCGAACCGGGTGCTCGGCTGGCTGTCGCTCGCGTCCGACCTGAGTCTCGTCGCGGGGTCCTTCGGGCTCGACCCGCTCGCCCACCGGGCACTGGACCACGGCCTGCAGGTCGTCTCGGCGACCGGCTCGGGCACGGGCGTCCGCGCCGAGGCCGGGATCCTGCGCGGGCCCGGCTCGTCGGTGAGCTACGCGGTCACGGTGACGTTCGACGACGCCTCGCTGCAGCGGCGGCTGGCGGTCATCGACGCCCTGCGGACGATGGGCACCGAGGTGCTCGAGACGGTGCACGAGGCCGCGGCCCGCTGAGCTCACCTTCACGCTCGTGACCGACTCCCTGATCTCCTTCGCCGAGGCCTGCCGGTGCACGCAGGAGGTCCGGGCGTCCACGGACGACCCCGAGTCCTGAGCGGGCCGGGTCAGCGCAGCCGGACGAACGACCGCAGCGGGGCCGGCCGGACGTCGTGCACCTCGACGAACCCGCGCGACTCGTAGAACGCCCGTTGACCCGGCTCGGCGTCGGTCGTGAGGACGGTCTGTCGGACGTCCGGGTACCGCTCGAGCACGGCGTCGAGCAGCGCACCGCCGATCCCCATCCGGTGGCGGTCCGGCAGCACGAGCAGGTCCTGCACGTACACGACGGTCGCGCCGTCCGACACGGTGCGGACCAGGCCGACGAGCGAGCCGTCCGCGCTCCGGGCCGTCAGCACGAGGTGGGATCCGCACACCGCGGCGACGAGGGTCTCCGGGGCGTCGGCGTACGCCGTCCACCCGACCGCGCGGTACAGCGCGAGGAGCTCGTCCCCGTCCGGTCGTCCCTCCGTGATCAGCAGCACCCGTCCATGCTGGCAGACGTCAGTCGGTCGCCTGCCCCGCGGGGACGAAGGCCTGGACGTCGAGCTCCGTCACGTCGTTCGACCGGCACGCGGCGAACTCGGTGTACGGGACGAACAGCGACGCCTTCGAGCCGGGCGGGTAGACGCGGAAACCGTCCGGCGAGGTGGGGTCGCACGTCGACTCCGGGTAGTTCTCCGAGTTCGCGACCTTCAGCGGTGCCACGGCCTCCTCGCCCGACGCCAGCGTGACGGTCGGGTGGGGCGCCGCCCGGTCGAGCGTCGCCGCGTTCCCGATCTGCGTGCCGTCCGTGTCGCCGACGAACGACACCCCCGGCCAGCCCTGCAGCGTGCAGGTCGACGACCCGGTGTTCCGCAGGACGAGGTGGACGTACGTGCTCCCGGCCGCGCCACCGCTGCCGGCCTCGATGCTCCCGGCGAGCGAGGACGTCGCGCATGCCGACGACCCGGTACCGGAGGACCCCGCGTTCGAGGAGCCACCGGACGACCCGGTCGACGCGCCGCCCGCCGAGGCCGTCGACGACGAGCCGGACGGGACGGACGAGGGCGTCGCCGTCGGTGTCGCCGTGACGGTCTCGGTGGTCGTGGCCGTCGGGTCCGAGGTGCCGCCGGACGAGCAGCCGGCGAGCAGGCCGACGGCGACGATGCCGGCGGCGACGAGCAGTGGGGAACCAGCGCGACGGTGCATGCGCCAACACAACCACCGGGTGCGGGGTACACGACTCGGGTGGCGCCCAGCCGTCACGAGCACACTCCGGAGCACGCGCGCGAGCGCACGAGCAACGGAGGTCGACATGGCAGGCAAGCACGAACAGGCACGCGGCGACGAGGGTCGGGCGGACGGCGTCGAGCCCCGCGCCGGTGCCTTCACCGACAGCGAGATCCCCGGCGAGACCCCGGTGCCCTCGAACGAGCCCGCCGGTGAGTTCGTCTCGAGCGACATCCCCGGCGAGACCCGTCCCGAGGGTGGCGGCGAGGGCGAGTACGTCGAGTCGGACATCCCCGGCGAGGCGGAGCCGACGCCGGACGGCGAGGTCGGCCACTACACGGACCGCGACCAGGCGTAGGCCCGGGACCTAGTCGACCAGGCCCGCCGCCACGAGGCGGCGGAGCGTCTCGACGCCCGCCGGCGGGCACCGGTCCGCGTCCGCGGAGGTGACCCACTCGATCTCGTCCACCTCGGCCGACGCGACCGGCGCGGCGGTGTCCAGCGCGCCTCCCGGACGTGCCAGGAACAGCGCCATCGCGACCATCGTCCCCGGGGCCTGGCCGTGCGCCGGCTCCGTGACGGTGCCGAACGGCTCCACGTCGGCCGCGGTCAGGCGGAGTCCGGTCTCCTCGAGGGCTTCGCGCACGGCGGCCTCGACGTCGGTCTCGTGCGGCTCCGCCTTGCCGCCGGGCAGGTAGAGCACGTCGCGCTTGCGCGCGCGGACCATCAGCACCCGGCGGTCGCGCACCAGCAGCAGCGCGCTGACGCGCAGGGTCGGGGGACGGCCCTGGAGGCTCAGCTCGCGTCCGCCTCGTCGGTGCGGTCGCGGACGGTCAGCTCGGGCGCGGTGCGCTCCGCGAGCGGTACCACCGGTGCCGGCACGTCGGCCTCGGGCTCCGGGCGGACGCCGAAGAGGGCGTCCAGCGCCCCGACGAACTCCTCGCCGCGGCCGGCGCGACCGAGCTCGCGGGCGCGGACCGACGGACGGTGGAGCAGGACGCCCACGAGGTGCCGCAGCGCGCGTTCGGTCTGCTCGGCCGAGGCGTCGTCACCGTCCGCGCGGCGCTTCGCGCGGTCGATCTCGTCGTCGAGGATGTCGAAGACGTGCTTGCGGAACGCCACGAGCGCCGGGGTCGTCGACTGCTCGAGCGCCTGGGCACGGAACCGGGACACCGCGTCGTCGACCATCGCCCGTGCCTCGGACTCGGCGTTCAGCTCGGCGATCGGGGCGTGGATGCTGATGGTCTCGAGGTCGAGCAGCTCGACGCCGTCGACGTCGGCCGCGTCCGGGTCCACGTTGCGGGGGAGCCCGAGGTCGATGACGATGCGCCGGACGCCGTCGTCGAGGTCGGCGGGCTCGACGACCGGGACCTCGCTCGAGGTGCAGGTGATCACGACGTCGCTGGCGCCGATGGCCTCGCGCAGGTCGTGGGCGGCGACGAGGTCGTGCTTGGCGGCGAACCACGCTGCCCGACCCGAGGGGGAGAAGACCTGGATGGTGTCGGCGCCGCGGTCGCGCAGGGCGGCGATGGTCGTGGCGGCGTAGCTGCCGGTGCCGATCAGGAGCACGCGGGTCCGGCCCCAGTCGGTGACGCGGGACGAGGCGAGCTCGAGGCCGAGGCGCACGAGCGACCGACCGGCCGCACCGATGCGGGTGCGGGTCTTGACGCCCCGGGAGGTGTGCGCCGCCTCTTGGAAGAGCCGTTCGAGGTCCGAGGTGGTGGTGCCGTTCGCGCGGGCGTCCTCGAGCGAGCGGCGGACCTGCCCGGAGATCTCGGTCTCGCCGACGACGACGGACTCGAGGCCGCTCGAGACGGCGAAGAGGTGCTGCACGACGTCCTTGCCGCCGAGCACGTTGACGGAGTCGAGGACCTCGGCGGGGTCGAGGTCGCTCGCGGTCGCGACGGCGTCGACGGTGGCCGAGACGGCGGAGTCGCGGTCGTCGCCGGCGATGTCGAGGTAGGCCTCGAAGCGGTTGCACGTGGCGAGGACGACGGCTCCGTCCAACACGCCGGAGTCCGTCACGAGACGGCTCGCCGCGGTCGGTGCGCCGATGCTCAGTCGCTCCAGGAGATCGAAGCTGGCGTTGCGATGCGACGCCGTGAGACAGATGAGCACGTCTTCCATGGTAACTCGCGTTCCGGTGCCCGCCCGATCCCGTCGTGCGTGCTCGGGATACACCCTGTTCGCCGATGGGAGAATCGTGCGGTGACCGACGCATCCACCACCGCTCTCCCCGCCGCACACCCGCTCGTCTCCGGGCGGACGTCGGGTTCGCCGCTCGTCCGGGCGCTCCGGGGTGACCGGCCGGAGACCCTGCCGGTGTGGTTCATGCGCCAGGCCGGGCGCTCCCTGCCGGAGTACCGCGACCTGCGCGTCGGCACGGCCATGCTCGACGCCTGCCTCGACCCGGCGATGGCGTCGGAGATCACGCTGCAGCCGGTCCGTCGGCACGGGGTCGACGCCGGCATCTTCTTCAGCGACATCGTCGTGCCGATCAAGCTCGCGGGCGTCGACGTCGAGATCGTGCCGGGGCGCGGGCCGGTGCTCGCGTCGCCGATCCGGACCGCGGCCGACGTCGACGCGCTCGGCACGCTCGACGAGGCCGCGCTCGCCCCGATCACCGAGGCGGTGGCCCGCACGGTGGAGCAGCTCGGCGACACCCCGCTCATCGGGTTCGCCGGCGCACCGTTCACGCTCGCGGCCTACCTGGTCGAGGGCGGTCCGTCGAAGGACCACATCCGCGCCCGAACCCTCATGCACGCCGAGCCGGAGACCTGGGCACGCCTGCTCGACTGGGCGGCCGGGGTGTCCGGGGCGTTCCTCCGGGCGCAGGTGCTCGCGGGGGCGTCTGCCGCGCAGCTCTTCGACTCGTGGGTCGGCTCGCTGTCCCGTGCGGACTACGTTGCGCGGGTCGCCCCGCACTCGGCCGACGCGCTGGCCCACGTGGCCGACCTCGGCGTCCCGCGCATCCACTTCGGCGTCGGCAGCGGCGAGGTGCTCCGCGACATGACGACCTTCGGCACCGACCGGGTCGGCGTCGACGCGGTCGGCGTGGACTGGCGGCTCCCGCTCGACGAGGCGGTCCGCCGTGTCGGCACCGGCGTCACGGTGCAGGGCAACATCGACCCGGCCATGCTCGCCGCTCCGTGGGAGGTGCTCGAGGCGCACGTGCGCGACGTCGTCTCCCAGGGTGGCGCGGCCCGGGCGCACGTGGTCAACCTCGGGCACGGCGTGCCGCCGGAGACCGACCCGACCGTGCTCACCCGCATCGTGTCGCTCGTCCACGAACTCGGGGACGGGACGGCCGCGGCGACCGGAGCGCACGCGTGACCGACGTCGTCGTGGTCGGCGGCGGGGTCGCCGGCCTCGTCGCGGCGCGGGACCTGGCGAAGGGCGGCGCGCACGTCGTCCTCGTCGAGGGGTCCGACGTGCTCGGCGGGATGGTCCGTCGGCACAGCGTCGCGGGGCTCGACCTCGACATGGCGGCGGACTCGTTCGCGACCCGGAACGACGCCGTCGGCCGGTTGGCGATCGAGCTCGGCCTCGGCAACGAGATCACCGCACCGGATCCACGCGGTGCCTGGCTGATGACCCGGGACGGCCGGACCTCGCCGATCCCCGAGACCGGGTTGCTCGGCATCCCCGGCAGTCCGATGGCCGCCGACGTGCTCGCGGTCGTCGGGCAGAAGGCAGCGCTCCGGGCGCAGATGGACTCGCTGCTGCCGTCCCCCGTCGGCGCGAAGGCCGCGTCCCTCGGCGAACTCGTCCGGAAGCGGATGGGCGACCGGGTCCTCGACGACCTGGTCGTGCCGATCGTCGCGGGTGTGCACTCGACGCACCCGGACGACCTCGACCCCGACCGGGTCGCCCCCGGACTCCGGGCGGCACTCCTCCGCGAGGGCTCCCTCGCCCGCGCGGTGCTCGCGCTCCGTGCCCGGGCGACGGCCGGGTCGGCCGTGCAGGGCATCCGCGGTGGCATCGTGCGGCTCGTCGACGAGCTGGTGGCCGACATGGAGACCTACCGCGTCGACGTCCGTCTGCGCACCCGGGCGACCGCGATCGAGGAGCACGCGGTGGAGGTCCGGACCGAGGACGGCGAGACCGAGCGGCTGGTGGCCGAGCACGTGCTCGCGTCGACGGCGGACCCCGCGCGCGCGACCGGGGCCGAGCGGTCGGGCATCGAGCTCGTGACGCTCGTCGTCGACCAGCGCGAACTCGACGCCGCGCCGCGCGGGACGGGCATGCTCGTGCACCCCGATGCGCCGTCGGTCCGGGCGAAGGCGATCACGCACGCGACCGTGAAGTGGCCGTGGCTGGCCGAGGCGGCCGCGGGCAGGCACGTCCTGCGGTTGAGCTACGCGACCGCCGCCGACGCCGTCGAGACCGGCAGGAGCCTCCCGGTCGACCCACGGGACCCCGTCGGTACCCGCGCGGCCCAGGACGCCGCCGCGCTGCTCGGCGTGCGCATCCCGGTGTCCGCCGTCGTCGGCGCCGCACGCGTCCGCTGGCACGGTCCGGACACGACCGCCACCGGCCTCGCGGACGGCGTCGTCGGGATCGGCGAGGCGTCGAGCGGCCGGGGTCTGGCCGGGATCGTCCAGGCGGCGCGCACGGCCGCTGTGCACATCCTGGATTCCTGAGCGGACCACACACCGCGAGAGGGCTACTGTTGCGGTGAGCGTCGGACGTATTCCGCTCGGCGCATGACCACGCACACTGACCCAACGGAGGAATCGCACATGCGAGGCAAGCTCCTGTTCGTCGCCGGCGCAGCTCTCGGGTACGTCCTGGGATCGCGAGCCGGACGGGCGCGGTACGAGCAGATCAAGACCGTCAGCGGCAAGATCTGGAACAGCAACGGCGTGCAGAAGGGCGTCCACGTCGCCGAGGAGTTCATCGCCGACAAGACCCCCGACGTCGCCGAGTTCGTCGGTGAGCAGACGAAGAAGGTCGTCCGCAAGGTCGGGCAGAAGAAGGACAGCCGGGCCTCATGACAGACACCCGCGACCGCAAGCCGCGTTCGCTGTTCGGCCTGGTCGGCGACGTCCCGAAGCTCGTCAAGGAGCTGGTGACGGGCGAGCTGAACCTGCTCAAGGCCGAGATGCTGACGAAGGCCAAGATCTTCGGCCTCGCCGCGGGTCTGCTCGTGGGCGCCCTCGTCATCGTCCTCTACGCGATCGGCGTGCTGCTCACCGCCGCCGTCATGGGTCTTGCGACCGTGATGCCGGCGTGGCTCGCCGCACTCGTCATCGCCGTGGTGATGCTGATCGTCGCGGGGATCCTCGGCCTGCTCGGCTGGAAGCGCCTGAAGAAGGGCCTCCCGCTCACGCCGAAGCGCACCATCGACAGCGTCAAGAACGACGTCAACGCGGTCAAGGGCCTCGGCAAGAAGCCGACCCCGTCGACCCAGTACGGCGCCCGCAAGCCGGACGTCGGCGGCCGCTTCTAACGACGACCGCCCCGTCCACCACCCCACCCCCCCGGAGGACCCACGTGACCGATCAGCACGACGACCTGGCCGACCGCGTCGCGGCGACCCGCGCGCAGCTGTTCGACACCCTCGACGCGATCGAGGACAAGCTCAACGTCCCGAAGCAGATCGGCATCGCCGCGTCGAAGGTCAAGCGTGGGATCGACGAGAAGCCGGTGCCCTACCTGGCCGGGCTCGCAGCGGGCGTGGCGGTGGTCGGGGGTATCGTCGTAGCGGTGCTCCGACGGCGGTAGCGCTCGCCGTCGAAAGGGGAGCGGCGTCACCTTTGTGACCGATAGGACAATGGACACATGAGTTCCACCGTGCCCACGCACGACGCACACGAGACCTCCCCCGACGGCATCGACCCGAACCTGCTGACGGCCTACGCCCTGTGGGCCGTCTTCCGCCGTCCGCTCGGCCCGGTCCACCGCACGGGTGACGACGCCGTGGCCGAGCTCGACGCCGTCGTGACCGCCGCCGCACAGCGCGGCGTGACGATCCGTGGTTTCTACGACGTCTCCGGCTTCCGCGCCGACGCCGACGTCATGGTCTGGCTGCACGGCGACGACGCCCAGGCGATCCAGGCCGTGCTGCGCGAGGTCCGTCGGACAGCGCTCTTCCAGGACGCCGAGCCGGTCTGGCACGTGATGGCGATGCACCGCGAAGCCGAGTTCAACAAGCGGCACACCCCGGCCTTCCTGCGCGGCAAGGAACCGGAGGCCTGGATCACGGTGTACCCGTTCGTCCGGTCCTACGAGTGGTACCTCCTGCCGGAAGAGGAGCGTTCGACGATGCTCCGCGACCACGGCATCGCCGGCGCCAAGTACCGCCGCGTGCTGACGAACACGATCGCGACGTTCGCCCTGAGCGACTACGAGTGGATCCTGCCGCTCGAGAGCCCGGACCTGGTCGACCTCGTCGACCTCATGCGCGACCTGCGCTACACCGAGGCCCGCATGCACGTGCGGGAAGAGGTGCCGTTCTTCACCGGTCGTCGCGTGACGACCACCGAGCTGCCGGAGGTGCTGTCGTGACCGACACGAGCATGATCACGAACGGACGGGGCACGGTCCTCGCCGCGACCCCTGCCGCCGCCGACGGCCCCGAGCACGTCGAGGTCCCGGTCGCGTACGACGCGATCCTCCTCGCCGGCTTCGGCGGGCCCGAGGGGCAGGACGACGTCATCCCGTTCCTGCGCAACGTCACCCGTGGCCGGGGCATCCCGGACGAGCGCCTCGAAGAGGTCGCCCACCACTACCGGCACTTCGGCGGCATCAGCCCGATCAACGCGCAGAACCGTGCCCTCAAGGCGGCGCTCGAGACCGAGCTGGCCGCGCGCGGCATCGACATGCCGGTCCTCTGGGGCAACCGCAACTGGGCGCCCTACCTCGAAGAGGCCTTCACCGAGGCGTCCGACAAGGGCTACACGAAGCTCATCGCGATCGCCACGAGCGCCTACTCGTCCTTCTCCTCGTGCCGGCAGTACCGCGAGGACACAACTCGCTCGAGCGCCACCCGTCGCTCGCCGGCGTGCTGAACGGCGTGATCCCGCCGATCGCACTCGCCACCGGCGCCATGTCGAGCGGCGCCCTCGTGCAGTGGGGCCCCGCGCCGGAGCAGCTGGTCTACGTGCTCTTCGGCGCGTTGCTCGTCCTCATGGTGATCGCACTCGTCGTGGTCCCGGAGCGGGTCACCCGACGACCGGGCGCCCTCCGCTCCCTGGCGCCCCGGATCAGCGTGCCGCGTGCCTCGCGCCGACTCTTCCGCAGCGTCGCCGGGTGCCCTCATCGCGAGCTGGGCCCTCGGCGGGATGTTCCTCTCGGTCGTCCCGTCGGCACTCGGCGCGGTGTTCGGCATCACGAA
>NZ_BACZ01000213.1 GCF_000333375.1 Curtobacterium sp. B18 | reverse complement strand
ATGCGTCGGCAGATAGAGCAGATCGGAGCCGCCGTTTGCGGCGACCACAAGGCGAGGATGTGTCGGATCAGGACCTAGCAGCGCATTGCCCCGGCTCGGGTGGGCGCCTTCGACAAGCCGACTGTCGTGCGCCTCGGGATCGAAGATCGGAAGGTCGAGCGCCTTTGCGAGATCGAGCGCCTTTGCGAGATCGAGCGCGAGGAAGCCCGGTGGCAAGAACCCGGGTGGAACGTCGGCATAGGTCTGTTTCGCCGCCGGGCTGCTGCCGCTCTGCTTGGAGATGGTGGAAAAGCCATGATCCGAGGTGACGATGATGTCAGTCGTGGCTGCAAGCCCGAGCCGGCCGAGCGCCGCGCGCAACTTCCCCAGATCGCCATCGGCGTTGCGGATCGCGGCAAAGGTCGACGGCCCATTGATGCCTGGCGTCAGCCGATTGAGGCT
>NZ_BACZ01000214.1 GCF_000333375.1 Curtobacterium sp. B18 | reverse complement strand
TGCTCAGTCGCTCCAGGAGATCGAAGCTGGCGTTGCGATGCGACGCCGTGAGACAGATGAGCACGTCTTCCATGGTAACTCGCGTTCCGGTGCCCGCCCGATCCCGTCGTGCGTGCTCGGGATACACCCTGTTCGCCGATGGGAGAATCGTGCGGTGACCGACGCATCCACCACCGCTCTCCCCGCCGCACACCCGCTCGTCTCCGGGCGGACGTCGGGTTCGCCGCTCGTCCGGGCGCTCCGGGGTGACCGGCCGGAGACCCTGCCGGTGTGGTTCATGCGCCAGGCCGGGCGCTCCCTGCCGGAGTACCGCGACCTGCGCGTCGGCACGGCCATGCTCGACGCCTGCCTCGACCCGGCGATGGCGTCGGAGATCACGCTGCAGCCGGTCCGTCGGCACGGGGTCGACGCCGGCATCTTCTTCAGCGACATCGTCGTGCCGATCAAGCTCGCGGGCGTCGACGTCGAGATCGTGCCGGGGCGCGGGCCGGTGCTCGCGTCGCCGATCCGGACCGCGGCCGACGTCGACGCGCTCGGCACGCTCGACGAGGCCGCGCTCGCCCCGATCACCGAGGCGGTGGCCCGCACGGTGGAGCAGCTCGGCGACACCCCGCTCATCGGGTTCGCCGGCGCACCGTTCACGCTCGCGGCCTACCTGGTCGAGGGCGGTCCGTCGAAGGACCACATCCGCGCCCGAACCCTCATGCACGCCGGTCGGCTTGCCCTCGAGCAGCCGGACGATCTGCCGCGCCGAGTGCCGGCCGCCCTGCAGTGCCGGCTGGGCGAGCTGCGCGAGGGCGTCGTCCTGTGCGGCGATGTCGCCGGCGGAGAAGATCCGCTCGACGCCCTTGACGCTGAGGTCGTCGTTCACCTGGATGCGCCCGCCGTGGGTCTGCGGCATGCCCCAGCCGGAGACCTCCTTGTGGGCCGCGACGCCGTCGCCCCAGATGACCTGCGACGCCGGGATGAACTCACCCTCGGCCGTCATCACCCCGTCGGGCTTCACTTCGGAGACGCCGGTGTTGAGCCGCAGCACGACGCCGCGCTTGCGGAGGACCTGGGCCGCGTACCGACGCAGCCGCGGGGCGAAGGGCTTCAGGAGCTCGCCGCTGCGGTGCACCAGGGTGATCGAGATGTTGCCCCGCTCGATCTCCGGGTACGCGCCGACGAGGGCCTGGTCGCGGAGTTCGGCGAGCGCGCCGGCCATCTCCACGCCGGTCGCGCCACCGAGGCCGACTACGAGACCGTGAGTCGGCTCGAGTACGGGGAGAAGCCGCGCATCGAAGCGGAACTCGCCGCGGCCGAGCAGGCCGAGTCCGCCGACCGCATGGTGAACGACAGCGTCACCGACGAGGACATCGCCGCCGTGATCGCCCAGTGGACCGGCATCCCCCTCGGCCGCCTGCTGCAGGGCGAGACCGAGAAGCTCCTGCACCTCGAGAACGAGCTCGGTCGGCGGATCATCGGGCAGCGCACCGCCGTCTCGACGGTGTCCGAAGCCGTCCGCCGCACCCGCGCCGGCATCTCCGACCCGGACCGACCGACGGGCTCGTTCCTGTTCCTCGGCCCCACCGGCGTCGGCAAGACCGAGCTGGCCAAGGCGCTCGCCGAGTTCCTCTTCGACGACGAGAAGGCCCTCGTCCGGATCGACATGAGCGAGTACGGCGAGAAGCACTCGGTGGCGCGGCTCATCGGCGCCCCGCCCGGGTACATCGGGTACGAGGCCGGCGGGCAGCTCACCGAGACCGTCCGGCGTCGCCCGTACTCCGTGGTGCTGCTCGACGAGATCGAGAAGGCCCACCCCGAGGTCTTCGACGTGCTCCTGCAGGTCCTCGACGACGGCCGGCTGACCGACGGGCAGGGCCGGACGGTCGACTTCCGGAACACCATCCTCATCCTGACGTCGAACCTCGGGTCGCAGTTCATGACCGACCAGTCGATCACCGATGTCCAGCGCGAGGAAGCCGTCCGTGAGCTCGTCCAGCAGGCCTTCCGGCCCGAGTTCATCAACCGGCTCGACGACATCGTCGTGTTCCAGGCGCTGACGGAGGAGGACCTCGGGCAGATCGTGTCGCTCTACGTGGACCGGCTCGCCCGCCGCCTCACCGATCGTCGCCTCGAACTGGCCGTGACCCCGGACGCCCGCACCTGGCTCGCCGAGCGGGGCTACGACCCGGCGTACGGCGCGCGTCCGCTCCGTCGGCTCATGCAGCGCCAGATCGACGACCGGCTCGCGCGGGCGATCCTCGCCGGTGACGTCCGCGACGGGGACACGGTCCGCGTCGACGTCGCTCCGGGCGGCGACGAGCTGACGGTGGAGCCGTTCGAGCTCGCGGAGATCGTCGAGGAGTAGATGCGGACGGGCCGGACCCCTGGACAGGAGGCGCGGTGCCGGCTCCTGGGGCGGCGCCTCGTTCGCGGGTTCGCCGGTTCGCCGGTTCGCCGGTTCGCGTGTTCGCAGGTTCGTGGGTTCGCGGGTTCGCCCGGCGAGACCGGAGCGTTCTGAGCGCCGGCGCGCTGTGAACGCTCCGGTCTCGCCCGGCCTACGGTCCAGGGCATGCCTGAGATCCGAGCGTTCCGTCGCCTCACCGACGCCGTCGAGCACGCCAGCGTGCTCGACAAGGCGATCGACATCGATCGTTCCGTGGTGAACGCCCTCGCGAAGCCGAAGGCACTGCGCCAGCTGCTGCACGGCGTGCCGTTCGGGCACCCGCTGCACCCGCTCCTGGTGCAGGTGCCGCTGGGGGCGTGGACCTCGGCGGCGGTGCTGGACCTGATCGGTGGCAAGGGGAAACGCGCGCGCGGCGAAGACCCTCGTCGGCGTGGGGCTCCTGTCGTCCGGCTGCGCATCGGTGGCCGGCTACGTCGACTGGTCCGAGCTCGACCGTGCGCAACTCCGGACGGGCTGGGTGCACCAGGCGGTCACTGGGTGGGCATCTCGTTGTACGGGCTGTCGTGGATGCAGCGGAAGCGCGGGAACCACGGTGCGGGCAAGCTCCTCGGTTTCGCGGGTCTCGCGGTGGTCGGCGTCGGCGGGTACTCGGCGGACACCTCGCGTACCGGCAGCGGGCCGGCGTGAGCCGGCACGGAGAGGTGCCCTTCGACGCCTGAGTGCGGGTGCTGATCATGCCTGGTCATGACCAGTTCGTCAAGCGTCGTCGATCATCCGTTCCACATCCGTGATCCCGCGGAAACATGCGGATCGCGATTGTCCACAGCCTTCGGTTCCGTGGTTGACATCCCTGCGTGATGGGTCTTTACTCACCATTACGCAACGTCCTTTCATAAAGGTCGGACCAAGGGAGTCAACGTGACACGCACGCGTTTCGCCGCACTCGGTGCGCTCGCCCTCGCAGGCGCGCTCGCCCTCACCGGGTGCTCCGCCGGAAGCAACGGAGCTTCCGACGGCGGCACGAAGTCCATCGGCACACCCGATGGCAAGGGCAAGACCATCACCGTCTGGATCATGAACGGCGACCTCAGCCCGAAGATCCTCGACGTCGCCGAGCAGCAGTTCACGAAGGCCACCGGCGCCAAGGTGAAGCTGCAGCTCCAGCAGTGGGACGGCATCACGACCAAGCTCACGACGGCGCTCGCCCAGAAGGACGCCCCGGACGTGGTGGACCTCGGCAACACGCAGGTGCCCGTGTACGCGGCGACCGGGGGCCTCATGGACCTCTCGCCCTACAAGTCGGAGCTGCAGGACGGGCAGACCTGGCTCTCCGGGCTCGAGGGCCCGGCGACGGTGGACGGCAAGCTGTACGGAGCCCCGCTCTTCGCCGGCAACCGCGCGGTGATCTACAACAAGAAGATGTGGGCCGACGCCGGGGTGACCGACGTCCCGAAGTCCTACGACGAGCTCACCGCCGACCTCGACAAGGTCAAGGCGAAGAACCCGCAGGCGGACTTCTCGGCGTTCTACATGCCGGGGCAGTACTGGTACGGCGGGCTGCAGTGGGTGTGGGACGCCGGTGGGCAGATCGCGACCGAGAAGAACGGCAAGTGGAAGGGCGCGATCGACTCGGACGATGCCGTCAAGGGCCTCACCGCTTGGAAGGACTTCCAGAACGCGTACTCGGCGAAGTCCACGCAGGACATCAACACCGACAAGCCGGCAGAGTCCGACGTCTTCGCACAGGGCAACACCTCGGCGATCCTCGGCTCCGCGTGGGAGATCGGGTCGATCACCACGGCGAAGCCCGAGCTCAAGGACCAGATCGGCACGTTCGCGATGCCGTCGAGCACCGCGGGCAAGACGCAGCCGGTGTTCCTGGGCGGTTCCGACCTCGGCATCCCGTCCAAGTCCGCCAACCAGGACCTCGCGCTGTACTACATGAAGATCCTCACCTCGAAGAAGTTCCAGCAGGACCAGGTCTTCGGGGTCGACGGATGGGAACCGAACTCGACCGAGCTCCTCGACGCGGTCGCCGGTGACGTGGACGAGCTCCACAAGCCGTACTTCGAGGCTGCGTCGACCAGCCGTCCGACGCCCGCGACCCCGGGCTGGGCGACGATCGAGGGCGACTCGACCTTCCAGACGATGTTCGCCGACATCGCCACCGGTCGGAAGTCGCCGCAGCAGGCAGCTGAGGGCTTCTCGGAGCACCTCACGACCGCGCTCAACGCGCAGCAGTAGTCGATGACCTCCACGACGGAGCGGGTCCCCGGTTCGGCTCAGGCCGAGCCGGGGACCCGGCGTGGGGCCCTCGGACGGCGTCGGACCACCGGGTCGGGCACGGCATCGGGTCCCGGGGGCGGGAAGGGTTCCGGGCCTGCGGTGCGACGCCGGTCCGTCACGTCCTCGCGTGCGCCGCTGGTCCTGCTCGCCCCCGCCGCACTCCTGCTCCTGGCGCTGGTCGTCTACCCGCTCGTCCGCCTGGTGGTCATCTCCTTCCAGGACTACGGGCTGCGGGCGATCTTCACCGGACAGGCGGGGTTCGCCGGCCTCACGAACTACACGAACGTCCTCACCGACGCCAGCTTCTGGCCGGTCATCCTCCGCACGGTGCTCGTCACCGGGGCCATGGTGATCGGGACCATCGGCATCGGCATGGCGGTGTCCCAGCTCCTCACCCGGCTCGGCGTGGTCATGCGCACCGTCGTGAGCGTCGTGCTCGTGTTGGCGTGGGCGATGCCGAACGTCGCCTCGAGCCTGGTGTGGCAGTGGCTCTTCCAGCCGTTCTACGGCGTGCTGAACTGGCTCATCACCCAGCTCGGCGTGTTCGGTGACCACACGCAGGACAACTGGGCGTCGAGCCCCGGCCAGGCCCTGACCATCGTGCTCTCGCTCGTCATCTGGCAGGCCGTGCCGTTCGTCGCCCTGACGCTCTACGCCGCGCAGTCCCAGATCGCGCCCGAGTACTACGAGGCCGGCGCGCTCGACGGGGCGTCCGCGTGGGCGATGTACCGGGCGATCACGCTGCCGGCGCTCGTGCCGACCCTGCTGCTCGTGACGATCCTCTCGGTGATCTGGGACTTCAACGTCTTCAACCAGATCTGGCTGCTCACCAAGGGCGGTCCCGAGGACACCACGCTCACGCTCGGCATCTGGACGTTCGTGAAGTCCTTCGTGTCGAACGCGTACGGGCAGGGAGCCGCGATCGCCGTCATCTCGACGCTGATCCTGGGGGCGCTCACCAGCTACTACATCCGCCGGCTCGTCCGGAGCGGGGAGGAAGACCTGTGACGACCACCACCACCCCCGGGGTGACCGGGGTGACCGCCTCCGAAGCGCAGCCCGACGTGACCGGAGCGGGGCGTGCCTCCGGGCCCACCGCGCCGGTCGCGCCGGTCCGTGCCCGGCGACGCAAGCGGCGCGTGGTGGCGAACACCATCGCGGTGGTGTTCTGCCTGGTCTGGGTGTTCCCGATCTACTGGATGGTGAACACCGCCTTCAAGCCCGCCGACGAGGTCACGACCCTCACGCCGATCTGGTTGCCGCTCCGACCGACGCTCGAGAACTTCACGCGGGCGCTGACGCAGGACGGCTTCCTCGTGTACCTGCGGAACTCCGCGATCGTCGTCGTGGCCGCCGTGCTGCTGTCGATCGTCGTCGGCTTCCTGGCGTCGGCGGCCCTGTCGCGCTTCCGGTTCCGCGGGCGGCGGGCGATCCTCGTGGCGATCCTCTTCGTGCAGATGATCCCGTCGGGTGCGCTGCTGATCCCGCTGTTCCTGTCGTTCCAGTCGCTCGGACTGCTGAACAGCTACATCGGGCTGATCCTGGCCTACGTCGCGAGCGTGCTGCCGTTCTCGATCTGGGTGATGCGCGGGTTCTTCGTCGCCGTCCCGGTCGAGATCGAGGAAGCCGCGAAGGTCGACGGCGCCGGGACCTTCCGGATCCTGTGGAGCGTGCTGTTCCCCTTGGTGATGCCGGGGGTGATCGCCACGAGCGTCTTCGCGTTCATCGCAGCGTGGAACGACTACCTGACCGCCTACGTCATGCTCAAGGACCAGGGGATGTACACGTTGCCGGTCTGGCTGGCGGGCTTCTCGACGGACAAGGGCACCGACTTCGGCGGGCTCATGGCGGCGAGCGTGTTGTTCTCGATCCCCGTCGTGGTGTTCTTCCTCATCGTGCAGCGGCGGCTCGTGAGCGGCATGACCGCGGGGGCCGTCAAGGGCTGACGCTCCCCAGCGCTCCGGACGACGACGCCCCGACTTGCTCCGGCGGTCGGGGCGTCGTCGTGCCCGGGCTCGGCGTCGCGCTCGGCGATGCGCGCTCGTGCCACCTGGTCGCACGACGCGCCGCGTGCGTGGCGGGTTGGTCGCACGACATGCCGGCCGGGCCGCGGGGTGGCGACACTTCGTGCGACCAGCGGCGTGCGTGGCGGGTTGGTCGCACGACGTGCCGCGTGCGTGGTGAGTTGGTCGCACAACATGCCGGCCGGGCCGCGGGGTGGCGACACTTCGTGCGACCAGCGGCGTGCGTGGCGGGTTGGTCGCACGACATGCCGGCCGGGCCGCGGGGCGGCGGCACTTCGTGCGACCAGCGGCCGGGCGGAGGCGTCACGCGACAGTTCGTGCGAGCACGGGCGGATGCAGGACGACCGCGGGCAGGCACGGTGCCGAGCGGGCGGGCGCAGAGCGGGGCGCCGAACGGGCGGGCGCGGCGCCGAGCGGGCGGAACACGCGGCTCGCGTTCGTCGAGCGGGCGGAACTCGCTGCCTGGGGCGGGCGAACGGGACGAAAAAGGCCCGCTCGGCGAGCGCTCGGCGAGCCGCAGACGCGCCGCCGACCTGCGAACGTGTTGGTTCCGCGTTGAAACGGTTGCGTTTCTGTGGCATCCGGACGTACTCTTCTCGAAACCCACGGGAACGAAGGAGTTCGGGCATGTACGCAACCGAGCGGCACGACGCCATCGCCGCCGCGCTGCAGTCGGCAGGACGGGTCTCCGTCGCCGACCTCGCCGAGCACTTCGACGTCACGACCGAGACCGTCCGCCGTGACCTCGATGCCCTCGAGTCCGCCGGCCGACTGCGCCGCGTGCACGGGGGAGCGGTCCCCGTCGGCCGGTCGAGCGTCGTCGAGCTCACCGTCGCCGAGCGCGAGGTCCAGCACAACTCCGCGAAGTCCGCCATCGCCCGGGCCGCGATGCGCCTGGTCCCGCCGACCTTCACCGGCTCCATCGCCCTCGATGCCGGCACCACCTGCGCCGCCGTCGCCGCCGAGCTCGTCCGCTGGGAGCCCGCCACGGCCGGCGCGACCCTGACGGTCATCACGAACTCCGTCCCGATCGCCGCGACCCTGCAGCACAGCGAGCACGTCGAACTGCACCTGCTCGGCGGACGCGTCCGCGGGATCACGAGCGCCGCGGTCGGCACCGCCACGGTCGAGCAGATCGGCGCGCTGCGTCCGGACATCGCCTTCGTCGGGACGAACGGGCTGTCGGCGGGCTTCGGCCTGAGCACGCCTGACGAGTACGAGGCTGGGGTGAAGGGCGCGTACGTCCTCGCGGCCCGCCGGAGCGTGGTGCTGGCCGACGCCGCCAAGCACGGAGTCGAAGCGCTCATGCGGTTCGCCCGGCTCGACGAGATCGACACCGTCGTCACCGACCAGACGCCGCCCGCCGACCTCGCGGGAGCCCTCGCCGAGGCCGACGTCGAGGTGGTCGTCGCATGACCCCGAACAGCAGCGTGACCTCGAACAGTCGTAGGGCCCCGAACACCAGCGCCGAGCCGGGCTCCATCGTGAGCACCCGCATCGTCACCGTCACCCCGAACCCGAGCCTCGACCGCACGATCGAGCTCGCCGGCGAGCTGCAGCGCGGCGCCGTCCAACGCGCCACCCGTTCGACGGCGGAGCCCGGCGGCAAGGGCGTCAACGTCTCCCGGGTCGTCGTCGCGAGCGGGGGCGACACCATCGCCGTGCTCCCGGGCGACGAGCTCGACCCGGTGCTGCTCGGTCTCGCGACGCGGGGGATCCCGACCGCCGCCCTGCCGATCGGTGGCCCGCTGCGCTCGAACGTCACCGTGACCGAGCCGACCGGGACGACCACGAAGCTCAACGAGCCCGGGCCGTCGCTCGCCGGCCGCCTCGACGACCTCGCGGCCCTCGTCGCGGACGCCGCCGGCGCCACCGCGACCGGACCGGCTGCCCGCTGGGTCGTCCTCGCCGGCTCCCTGCCCCCGGGGCTGCCCGACGACGCCCTCGCGGTCCTCGTCCGCGCCGTCCGGCAGCGCCACGGCGACGACGTCCGGATCGCGGTCGACTCGTCGGGCGTGCCGTTCACCGCCCTGCTGCAGTCGGGCGAGCGGATCGACCTCGTGAAGCCGAACGCCGAGGAGCTCGCCGAGGTCGTCGGCGGCGACCCGGACGAGTTCGAGCGGGACGTGGACGCCGCGGCGCTCGCTGCGCAACGGCTCCGTGACAAGAACGTCGGCACCGTGCTCCTCACCCTCGGCAGCGCCGGGGCCGTCCTCGTCACCGAGGACGGGAGCTACGCCGCCGCCGCACCCAGGATCGTGGCGCGCTCGACCGTCGGCGCGGGGGACTCCTCCCTCGCCGGGTACCTGCTCGCCGAGGTCGCCGGGCACCCGCCCGAGCAGCGCCTCGCCCAGGCCGTCGCCACCGGAGCCGCAGCCGCTGCACTCCCCGGCAGCGACGTCCCCGCCCTCGACCACACCGACCCGTCGGGCATCGAGGTCCGAGCGCTCGAGCGAGCGCCCGAACCCGCCTGACACCGAACGACGGCACACGCCGCCCGCCCCGCCCACCGAACCCGCACACACGCAGCACCCGCGCCCCCCGCGCCATTGCAAAGGAGCAACCCATGTCCGTCAACACGAGTCCACGCCTCATCAGCGTCCAGCTCGTCGGCCTCGACGAGGACCTCGGCGCCACCTCGAGCGACGTCATCCGCGTCCTCGCCGACCGCGTGGCCGCGACCGGTCGCGCGGCGGACGGGGCGTCCCTCGCCGCCGACGCGATCAAGCGCGAGGCGAGCGTCGGCACCGGCGTCCCCGGCGGCATCGCGATCCCGCACGCCCGGTCGGCATCGGTCTCCGAGCCGACCCTGGCGATGAGCCGCCTCGCACGGACGGTGTCGTTCGGCGCCCCGGACGGCGACGCCGACATCGTCTTCATGATCGCCGTGCCCGAGGGGGCCGACAAGGACCACCTCACGGTCCTCTCGACCCTCGCCCGTGCGCTCATCCGCGAGGACTTCACCGCTGCGCTCCGCGCCGCCACCACCCCGCAGGAGATCGTCGACCTCGTCGACCGCGAGGTGAGCGGCGAGGTCGCGCAGGCCGGCGTCGGCACCGCGAGCAGCGCCTCCAGTGCGACCGCGACCAGCCAGGAGGCGCGACCCGCCGCCGCCACGAACGCTGCGGACGGAGGCGCGGCCGGGTCCGCGACCGGCGCCCGCAAGGTGCTCGTCGGCGTGACGGCCTGCCCGACCGGCATCGCGCACACCTACATGGCCGCCGACGCCCTCGTCGCCGCCGCGCAGCGCGCGGGTGCCGAGATGCACATCGAGACGCAGGGGTCCTCGCAGGTCGAGCCCCTCGACCCGGCGCTCATCGCCCGCGCCGACGCCGTCGTCTTCGCCGTCGACGTGGACGTCCGCGACCGCGGTCGCTTCGCCGGCAAGCCGCTCGTGGCCGGACCGGTCAAGCGCGGTGTCGACGAACCGGACAAGATGATCGCCGAGGCGCTCCGCGCCGCCGACGACCCCAACGCCGCACGCGTGCACGGCTCCGCTGCCGAGGCCGGTTCCAGCACCGCGAAGGACGAGCACTTCGGGCAGGCACTCAAGCGCTGGCTCCTCACCGGTGTCAGCTACATGATCCCGTTCGTCGCGGGCGGCGGGCTCCTCATCGCGCTCGGCTTCCTGCTCGCCGGGTACGGCATCGCGCTGACCCACGGTGACTCCGGGCAGAACAACGCGGTCTACACGCTCACGAACTACACGCTGCTGAACCTGCCGCCGGAGGGCCTGGCCTACTACGCGTCGAGCACGTGCGCACCGGGCACCTTCCGGCGTTCGCCAGACCCGGCCCCGTGGTCCGGGCGCCGATTCGATGCACCCTGCTCGCGGTCGC